>NZ_JBHXEG010000042.1:0-67262 GCF_042724935.1 Kitasatospora sp. NPDC127060 | reverse complement strand
CCCACCGGCGCCGTCGGCCACCGAACGGTGGTCGGCGGCGCCCCAGGTACCCCTCAGTCGCTCGTCGGCTGTCGGCTGTCGGTTCCCACGTCGTGATGCGCAGCGATGCGCAGCGATGCGCAGCGACAGGCAGTGGCGCGTCGTGGTGCGTTGGCGGCACGTAGTGGCGTGGATCACAGCGGGTTCCGCCCGCCCGGCGAAATGCGGGGGCCGCCGAGGTGGTTGGCACGGGCAACCGCTTCCGCCTCCCCGGCGCACACCACCGCTACCCGCGAGGAATCCGCATGACCGTCACCGAGCCCGCCCCCAACCGCGCGGCCGAGATCCTGTCCAGGCCCGTCACGATCAACGGGCTGACCGTGCCCAACCGCATCGCGATGGCGCCGATGACGCGCAGCTTCTCCCCGGGTGGCGTGCCCGGCGAGGACGTCCGCTCCTACTACGCCCGTCGCGCCGCCGCGGGCGTCGGTCTGATCGTCACCGAGGGGACGTACGTCGGCCACGAGTCCGCCGGCCAGAGCGACACCATCCCGCGGTTCCACGGCGAGGAGCAGCTCGCCGGGTGGGCCGAGGTCGCCGAGGCCGTCCACGCGGCGGGCGGCACCATCGTGCCGCAGCTCTGGCACATCGGCATGGTGCGCAAGCAGGGCGACCCGCCGTTCGCCGACGCCCCCGCCGTCGGCCCGTCCGGCATCCGGCTGGACGGCACCGAGGGGACGGGCCGGGCGATGACCCGGGCCGACCTCGACGCCGTCATCGGCGCGTTCGCCGAGGCCGCGGCGGCCGCCGAGCGGATCGGCTTCGACGGCGTCGAGCTGCACGGCGCCCACGGCTACCTGCTCGACCAGTTCCTGTGGGCCGGCACCAACCGCCGCACCGACGCCTACGGCGGCGACCCGGTCGCCCGGACGAAGTTCACCGCCGAGCTCGTCGCCGCGGTGCGCGCCGCCGTCTCCCCGGCGTTCCCGGTGATCTTCCGCTACTCGCAGTGGAAGTCGGGGAACTACGACGCCCGCCTCGCCGAGACCCCGCAGGAGCTGGAGGCGATCCTCACCCCGCTCGCCGAGGCCGGTGTCGACGCCTTCCACGCCTCGACCCGTCGCTACTGGGTGCCGGAGTTCGACGGCTCGGACCTCAACCTGGCCGGCTGGACCAAGAAGCTCACCGGCCGCCCTGCCATCACCGTCGGCTCGATCGGCCTGGACGGCGACTTCCTGCAGGCCTTCGCGGGCGAGGGCTCGCCGCTCAAGGGCATCGACAACCTGCTGGACCGCCTGGAGCGCGACGAGTTCGACCTGGTCGCCGTCGGCCGCGCGCTGCTCCAGGACCCGGAGTGGGCGGCCAAGGTCCTGTCCGACCGCTTCGCCGAGCTGCGCCCCTACGACGCCGCCGCGATCCGCACCCTGAGCTGACCCTCGACGGGCATGGACCCCCGCCCGGGCCCGGCCCGTATGCTCGCCGAATGGAGACGAACGGGGCCTTGGCGCCGTACGAAGTCCTGGTGGCCGGGCCGTACTTCACCGACCTGGTGTTCCACGGCCTGCCGCGGCCCGTGCGACCGGGCACCGAGGTCTTCGCCGACGGCTTCGGCCTGGTGCCGGGCGGCGCCTACACCCTGGCAATGGCGCTGCACCGGCTCGGGCGGCGGGTGGTGTGGAGCGCGGACTTCGGTACGGACCCGTTCAGCGCCCATGTGCTGTCCTGCGCCGGGCAGGAGGGGCTGGACGAGGCGGCCTTCCGCCGGCATCCGTTCCCGGTGCGGAGCCTGACCGTCGCCCTGTCGTCCGAGGGCGACCGGGCGATGGTCAGCTTCCAGGACCCGATCGACCCGGAGCCGCTGGCCCCGCTGCTCCGGCGGTTCCGCCCGCGTGTCCTGATGATTCCCCAACTGCGCTACGACGAAGAGATGGTGGCGGCCTGCCGGGTGGCGCGGCAGCTGGGCACGCTGGTGGTGATGGACTGCCACGACACGCCCGCGACCCTCGACGATCCGGCCGTCCGCGAAGTCCTGGCGCTGGTCGACGTCTTCACCCCGAACGCCGGCGAGGCCCTGCGCCTCACCGGCGCGGAGGAGCCGGACGAGGCGATCTCGGCGCTCGGCCGCCTGGTGCCCACCCTGGTGGTCACCCGCGGCGCGCAGGGTGCCACGGCCGTCCGGGGCGGCGAGCGCCATGACGCCGAGAGCGTCCCCGGGGTGGACGCCATCGACCCGACGGCGGCGGGCGACTGCTTCAACGCCGGTCTGGTGCACGGGCTGCTCGGTGGCTGGAGCCTGCCCGACTGCCTCGCCGCCGCCTCGCTCTGCGGCGCGGCGGCGACCACCGGCCCCGGCTCCAGCGCGGCCCTGCACGAGCCGGAGCTGGACCACCGACTGGCGGGCCGGCCGGAGGGCCGGACTGACCGTCAACTCGGCCCGGCCGTAACCGATATCAGCCTGAGGTGAACACTTCACTACCCGCCGTGATCGTGTTAGCGTCCGTCGGATGTCGAGGATTCTGGTCACCGATCTGGATGGCACCCTGCTCGGCGGCACCCGGGACGACCGTCGGCGACTACGGGACGCCCTGGCCCACCACCCCGAGGTGACCACGGTCTTCGCCACCGGACGCGGACTGGCCTCGATCCGTGCGCTCCTCCGCGACCCACTCGTCCCCCGCCCCCGGTGGATCATCGCCGACGTCGGCGCCACCGTCGTCGACGGCACCGACCTCACCACCGTCCACCCGGTCCAGGAGCAGCTGCGAGCCGGCTGGCCGGGCGCCGACCGGGTCCGCGAAGCTCTGCGCCGCTTCCCCCGACTCGCCTACCAGCAGGACGTCCGCCAGGACGGCCGGTGCTCCTACCACCTCCCGCCGGAGGGCCTCACCGAGGACCTCACCGCCGCCGTCGAAGCCCTCGGCTGCGCCTGGGAGTACTCCGCGGGCCGCTACTTCGACGTCCTGCCGCCGGCGGCCTCCAAGGGCAACGCCCTGCGGGCCCTGGCCGGGAAGCTCGGCTGGCGGCCCGACGAGATCCTGGTCGCCGGCGACTCCCTCAACGACCTCTCGCTGTTCCGCACCGGCACCCACGCGGTGGTCGTCGGCGGAGCCGAACCCGCCCTGCTCGCCGCCCTCGACGGGGACCGGCGCGTCCAGCGCCCCGACCGGCCCGGTGCGGGGGGCATCCACGCCGCGCTCCGCAACCTAGGCTGGGCCTCCACGGGGTCCACGGGCCCTGCGGGCTCAACGGGGTCCACGGGCCCCACGGGCTCCGCGCCGGCCCCCGCCCCCCGGCCCGCTCCCGAACGGCCCGCCGGCCCGCACTCGCTCGTGGTGGCCTACCACCGCCCGCCGCTGCACTGGAACGGCGAGAGCTGGCAGCCGCCGGGCAGCCCCAACGGCATCCTGCCCACCCTGACCAGCGCCTTCACCGACGACCTCTCCGGTGTCTGGGTCACCGCCCTCACCGGCCGCGACCGGTGGGCCCCGCTCCCGCACCCCGTCTCCGTGCCGCCACTGGCCGCCGTGCCCGTCGACCAGGCCACCTGGAACGGCTACTTCCACCGCGCCTGCAAGGAAACCCTCTGGCCGGTCCTGATGTCCGAACCCGAGCGGGCGGTCTTCGACGAACGCTCCTGGACCGACTACCGCACCGTCAACGCCCGCTTCGCCCGTCACATCGCCGCCCAGGCCGCCCCCGGCGCCACCGTCTGGCTGCACGACTACAACCTGTGGCTCGTCCCCGGCCTGCTGCGCCGGATCCGCCCCGACCTGCGGTCCGGGCTCTTCCACCACACCCCGTTCCCCGCCCCGGAGACCTTCGCCACCCTCCCGGTCGCCGCCGAACTGCGCGCCTCACTGACCCGCCTCGACTGGGCCGGCTTCCACACCGAGCAGTTCGCCGCGCACTTCCGCCGGGCCCTGACCGGCCCGCCCCACCGGCCGCGCACCACCGCGCACCCACTCGGGGTCGACCGGCCCCGCACCACCGTCCACCCGCTCGGCATCGACCGGCCGGCCGTCGAGCGGCTCGCCCGCCGGCGCGCGGCGCACCGCCGCCCACCCACCGACCGGGTGGTGCTCTCGGTCGAACGCCTCGACTACGCCAAGGCCCCGGTCCAGAAGGTCGACGCCGTCGACCGCCTGCTCGCCCGCCGACCGGAACTGCGCGGCCGGCTCACCTTCCGGCTCGTCTGCCCACCGCCCGAGCCCGGCATCACCGCCTACGACACCACCCGCCACCACCTCGAACGCCGCATCGACGAGACCAACACCCGCTGGCGCCACAGACATTGGCAGCCGATCGACTACCTGCCGCGCCGACTCTCCAACACCGAGGTCATCGACGAGTACCTCACCGCCGACGTCCTGTGGATCACCTCCCTCCAGGACGGGATGAACCTCACCGCCAAGGAGTTCATCGCCGCCCGGACCGCCCTCCCCCACAGCGACGCCCCTGCCGACCCCGGAGTCCTCGTCCTCTCCCGCCACACCGGCGCCGCGACCCAACTCGGCGAGGCCGCCCTGCTCACCGACCCCCGCTCCCCCGAGGACCTCACCACCGTCCTGGGCCGGGCCCTCGACCTCACCCCCGCCGAGCGCCGCAGCCGGATGGCCCGCCTGTCCCACCTCCTCGGCCACGACCGCCCCACCGACTGGGCCCACGGAATCCTCCGCGCCATCCGCGGCACCGACACCCCACCACAGCCGCACGACCCGAGAGGTTGAGAAGGATGACCCGGCAGTTCGGCGACTACCAGAACGAGATCTACCTCAACGGGCTCGGCGGCGTGCTGCCGACGATGCCGATGACCTTCGCGGCCCTGGAGGCACGGGCCCAGTCGGCGCTGCCGCCGTCGCTGCTCTCCTACGTGGCGGGCGGGGCCGGGGACGAATCCACCCAGCGGGCGAACGTCACCGCCTTCGAACGGTACGGCCTGGTGCCGCGGATGATGGTCGGCGCCAAGCAGCGCGACCTGTCCGTGAACCTGTTCGGCCAGACCCTGCCCGCACCGCTGTTCATGGCCCCGGTCGGGGTGATCGGCCTGTGCGCGCAGGACGGCCACGGCGACCTCGCCACCGCCCGCGCGGCCGCCCGCACCGGCGTGCCGATGATCGCGTCCACCCTGACCGTCGACCCGATGGAGCAGGTCGCCGCCGAGTTCGGCGACACCCCCGGCTTCTTCCAGCTCTACACCCTCACCGACCGCGCCCTCGCCGAGAGCCTGGTCCACCGCGCCGAGGCCGCCGGGTTCAAGGGCATCGTGATCACCCTGGACACCTGGGTCACCGGCTGGCGCCCGCGCGACCTCGCCGCCTCCAACCTCCCCCAACTGCGCGGCCACTGCCTGGCGAACTACACCTCCGACCCGGTCTTCCGCGCCCGCCTCGCCAAGCCACCGGAGGAGGACCGGGGCGCGGCCGTCCAGGAGTGGGTGCGGATCGTCGGCAACCCGCTCACCTGGGACGACCTCCCCTGGCTGCGCTCCCTCACCGACCTGCCGATCATCCTCAAGGGCATCTGCCATCCCGAGGACGCCCGCCGCGCCAAGGACGGCGGCGTCGACGGCATCTACTGCTCCAACCACGGCGGCCGCCAGGCCAACGGCGGCCTCCCCGCCCTGGACGCCCTGCCCGCCGTCGTCGAGGCCGCCGACGGCCTGCCCGTCCTCTTCGACTCCGGCATCCGCTCCGGCGCCGACATCGTCAAGGCCCTCGCCCTCGGCGCCACCGCCGTCGGCATCGGCCGCCCCTACGCCTACGGCCTGGCACTCGGCGGCACCGACGGCATCACCCACGTCCTGCGCTCCCTGCTCGCCGAAGCCGACCTCCTCATGGCCGTCGACGGCTACCCCACCCTCGCCGCCCTCCGCACCCCCGACGCCCTGCGCCGCATCTGAACGGGACTCCGGCGTCGGACTTCCGGCGTCGGACTTCCGGCTTCCGGCTTCCGGCTTCGGGCTTCGGGCTTCGGGCTTCGGGCTTCGGGCTTCGGGCTTCGGGCTTCGGGCTTCGGGCTTCCGGGGATCGGAGGTGCGGGCATCAGGTTTCCGCGGACCGGACCCGGGAGCGGCCTTCACCGGCTACAGGCGCTGCTCGGCCCAGATGATCTTGCCCTCGGGTGTGTAGCGGACGCCCCAGCGTTCGGCGAGCCGGGCGACGAGGAACAGCCCGCGGCCTCCCTCGTCCTCCGCGGCCGCGTACCGCAGGTGCGGGGCGGTGCTGCCGGTGTCGGAGACCTCGCAGATCAGGCTGCGGTCGTACAGCAGGCGCACCCTGATCGGTCCGCTCGCGTAGCGGATGGCATTGGTCACCAGCTCGCTGAGCACCAGCTCGGTGACGAAGCCGGCCTCGTCCAGGCCCCACTCGGTGAGCTGCCGGGTGGCGTCGGCGCGGACCCGGGACACGGCCTCGGGAGTCGAGTCCACCGCCCACTCGGCGATCCGGTCGGGCTCCAGCACGCGGGTACGGGCGACGAGGAGGGCGATGTCGTCGGTCTGCCGGGCGGGCAGCAGGGCCTCCAGCACGGCGTCGCAGACCTCCTGCGGCGACCGGCCGGGGCGGGCCAGGGTGGCGCTGAGGACGTCCAGGCCGACGCCGATGTCGCGGGTGCGGTCCTCGATGAGGCCGTCGGTGTAGAGGACCAGGCTGCTGCCCGGCGGCAGCCGCACCTCCGTGGCTTCGAAGGGCATCCCGCCCAGGCCGAGGGGCAGGCCGGCGGGGAGGCCGAGGAGCTCCACCGTGCCGTCCGGGTGGACGACCGCGGGCGGTGGATGACCGGCCCGGGCCAGCACGCAGCCGGCGGTGGTGGGGTCGTAGACGGCGTAGAGGCAGGTCGCTCCGGTGATCGAGAGCTGCCCCTCGGCCGTGGCCGTCTCCTGGTCGATGTGGGCGACCAACTCGTCCAGGTGTCCGAGGAGCTCGTCCGGCGGCAGGTCCAGGGCGGCGAAGTTCTGGACCGCGGTGCGCAGCCGCCCCATGGTCGCCGCCGCGTGCAGGCCGTGGCCGACCACGTCGCCGACGACCAGCGCGACCCGGGTTCCGGACAGCGGGATGACGTCGAACCAGTCGCCGCCGACCCCGGCTTGGGCGGGCAGGTAGCGGTAGTCGACTTCGAGGGCGCTCTGCTCGGGCAGCCCGCGCGGCAGCAGGCTGTGCTGCAGGGTGACGGCCATCGTGTGCTCGCGGGTGAAGCGGCGGGCGTTGTCGACGGAGACGGCGGCCCGGGCGGCGAGCTCCTCGGCCAGGGACAGGTCGTCCTCCTCGAACGGGCTGGTGTCCCGGCCGCGCCAGAAACAGGCGACGCCCATCAACACACCCCGCGCCGTCAGCGGAACGGCGATCAGCGACGCCAGGCCGAACTCCAGCACCGCCTGGGTGCGCTCGGCGTCCTGCCTGCGCCACCCGGCGTCGACGGCCAGTTCGGGGACCAGCGCGGAGCGCCCGCTGACGAAGCCCGCCGCCTGCGGGGTGCTCCCGGCCCAGGTGACCAGCTCCCCCTGGGGGTACAGCGGCGAATCGTCCCGGACGCCGGTGACGGCCACCCGCCGCAGCACCACCGGGGCCCCGACCGTCAGTGCCGTCGGTTCGTCGCCGCGCAGGACCTCTTCGGCGAGGTCGACGGTGGCGTAGTCGCAGAACTCCAGGGTGGCCATCCGGGCGAGCTCCTCCGCGGTGCGCCGGACGTCCAGGGTGGTCCCGATGCCCACGCTCGCGGCGTACAGCAGCCTCAGCCGACTGCGGGCGACCTCGGCCTTCCCCGCGAGGGCGAGCAGCTCGGTGGAGTCGCGCAGGGTGGTGACGCTCCCGGGCGGGCCTCCCCCACTGCCGGTGGGGCGGTGGTTGACGGCCAGCAGCAGGTCGCCGACCGGGATCACCTCGTCGGTGACGGCGCCGCCGGAGGTCAGCAGTCCGGTCGTACGGGGCGCGAGGCCGAGGCCGGCCACGGCGCGCCCCTCCGCGTCGGCGGGCAGGTCGAGCAGTCGGCGCGCCTCGTCGTTGGCGAGCAGGACCCGGCCGTCGCCGCCGACGATGACCACCCCTTCGCGCACCGCGTGCAGCACCGCGTCGTGGTGCTCGTACATCCGGGTCATCTCCTCCGGCCCGAGACCGTGGGTCTGCCGCAGGAGACGCCTGCCCACCAGTGCCGTTCCGGTCGTGGCCAGGCCGAGCGCGACGACACCGGCGCCCAGGACGAGGGGCAGCTGCCGGTTGATCGCGCTGCTCACATTGGCGACCTTCATCCCGGAGGAGACGATGCCCACGACCGCGCCCCGGGCGTCCTCCACCGGGACCACCACCTGGTACTCCTGGCCGAGCGGGCCGTGCACCTGCTCGACGGTGACCCGGCCCTGCAGCGAAGGTCCGATCGTGCCGACGAACTTCTTGCCGATCTGCTCCGGCTCGGGGTGGGTGAAGCGGATGCCGTTCCGGTCGGTCACCACGATGAAGTCGACCTGGGCGGCCTTGCGGGCCGCTTCGGTCAACGGTTGGAGGACCGCGCTGGGATCGGGGCCCTGCATCGCCGCCACCAGGCCGGGGCCGTGGGCGAACGCCTCGGCCGCGGCGAGCGAGCGGTCGCGCGCCGCCGCGAACCGGTCGCCACGGGACTCGACCAGCAACGCGCCGACCGCCACCACCACGAGCACCAGCACGATCAGCACCTGCAGGACGAACATCTGACCGGCCAGGCTGCGGACGCCCGTCACCGACCGCAGCCACCGCCGCGCGGACGAACCCCGCGGGGCCGGACGCGGCTGCTCCCGCCCCCGGCGGCCACCCGCTCGGCCGGCGGCCCGGGGGGAGGGACTCGCTTCCTTCGCCATACACCCATGGTCCCGCTCGTGCCCGGAACGGACCCGGCCACGGGCCGGCCCGCCGGGGCGCCCCGTGGACACCGGGCCCGTCTCACCCGGGGCGGCCCCTCCGACCGGGGTCAAGCGAGGCCGGGTCCCGGTCGGGACGGGCATCGCGTGCCAGGTGTCCGCGAGGACTTCCAGGGTCACCAGGCGGGGAGAACACCGACACCCTGCGCGCGATCACCCGCTTCGGCTTCACCCCCACCGGCGAGACCGAGCGCTACTTCCCCGAGGCCGACACCACCATGGGGTTGTTCGGCGCGGCCGGAAACCTCCGCCTACCGGCCTGGCTCGAGCCCGGCCCGCTCGCCGTTCCGGTCAGCGCTGCCCTGCTGCGAGCCCAGACCTTGACGGACCGAGTCCAGGATCGTCAGGCCTTGGCTGACCAGGCCCGCGGCGATCTCGCCCAAGCCGTCGGTGCCATTGAGCACGTTGACGTTGGCGCCCGCGAGCCCGCCCGCCGCCTCCTTGACGATCTGCGGCAACTGATCGATCAGCATCCGGTCCAGCGCCACCCGGCCGTGCGAGGCCGCTGCCTCGGCCTGGATCTTCATCCGCTCCGCCTCCGCCAGCGCCACGACCCGGATCCTCTCGGCCTCCGCCTCAGCCGGCTTCACGATCTCGGCGACCAGTTGCTGCTGGCGCAGCTCCGCCGCGCGCTGGGCCAGCTCGGTCTGCGCCGCCAGCACCTCCCGCTGCGCGTGCGCCTGCGCCAGCGGGCCGGCCTGAGCGGCCTCGGCCTGGGCGCGGTCCACCTCGGCGCTGTACTGCGCCCTCACCACCGCCGTCTGCCGGGCGTACTCGGCCTGTTGCCGGGCGGACTGCTGCTCGGCCTCCGCCGCGGCCTGGGCGGCCTGCGCCTGGGCGATCTGGGCCTGCCGCTGGATGGCGGCCCGGTGCGGGGCCGACATCGCGGCGATGTAGCCGGTGTCCCCGTCATCGATCGACTGGATCTGCAGCGAGTCCACGATCAGTCCGATCTTCGCCATCTCGGCCTTCGAGGTGTCCAGGACCTCAGTGGCGAGCTTCTGCCGCTCGGTGACGATCTCCTCGACCGTCATCGAGCCGATGATCGCCCGCAGGTGCCCGGCGAAGATCCGGCCGGTCAGCACGGACATCTGCTCCTGGTCCGAGAGGAAGCGCTGGCCTGCGTTGACGATGCTCTCGCCGTCGTTGCCGACCTTGAAGGCGATCACCGCCCGTACCGTCAGCGCGATGCCCTGCTTGGTGACGCAGGTCTCGGCGACCTCCGCCTCGCACATCGCGAGAGTCAGGAAGCGGACCTTGCGGAAGACCGGCAGGACGAACTTTCCGTGCCCGGTCACCACGCGGAACGGCGCGCCCGAAAGGCCCCGCCTCCCACCGGAGATCAGCATCGCCTGGTCGGGGGCGGGGACGCGATAGCCGAACATCCTGGTTTCTCCTCAGAGAGTCTCGTCGGTAGGGTCGGTCCACTCGATGACGTCGACCTGGCGACTGCCGCGTGATTCGATCACCAGGACGGCCGTCCCCTCCGGCAGGGGCTCCTCCGACCAGGCGAGGAACGTCTCCGAACCGCCCCTGATCTTCACCAGCACCTCACCGGGACCGGCGGCTCCCCGGGTGCCGATCACCAGCACCCCCGGACAACCGATCACGGCCTGGTCTGACAGCATCGGCGCCCCCACTCTTCTGTCGAATGTCGCACAAACACCCTGGGAGCTACCGGCAACGGCAGCGCACAGGCACACGACGACGTCACCGTACCGGAGCAGCCCGCGTTCCGGGATGCCACGCGGCACTCGCACCGTAGGAGGGACGTGCGGGGGCGCGTCGAACCGTGCTGGCGGAAGCAGCGCCGCGCGGGTCCTTCGGCCGCCCGGACCTGCGCCGCCGCTCCCTCTGCTCCGCCACCGCGTCCTCATCCAGTGAGCGTCGCGCGGCACTGCCACCGATGACGGGGCGGCCGGATCCGCGGCGGCAGGTCCATTGGTCGGGCACTCCCGTCAGTGGTGCGGCGGGGCAGCGGTGCTGGCCCTCACGACCATCCGGGTGGGGACGAGGGTGGTGCCCTGTTCCGCGGTCTGGTTCCGGATCTGGTGCAGTACGCCTTCGACGCACCGGCGACCGACCTCGTCGAAGTCCTGGTGGATGGTGGTCAGCGGGGGGATGAAGGAGGAGGCCTCGGCGATGTCGTCGAAGCCGACGACGCTGACGTCCTCCGGAACGCGCTTGCCGCGCTCGTGGAGCGCGCGCAACAGGCCCAGGGCCATCTGGTCGTTGGCGACGAACACGGCGGTGCAGTCGGACTCGTCGGCGAGCAGCAGGCCGGCTCGGTAGCCGGAGTCGGCGGACCAGTCGCCCTGCACGACGGGCGGTACGGGACGGCCGGCGTTCTCCAGGACACCCCGCCAGGCGTCCGTGCGGCGCTGGGCGGCGAAGGAGCCTTCCGGCCCGGCGAGGTGCCAGACGGTGTCGTGGCCGAGATCGACCAGGTGCTGGACGGCCATCCGCGCACCCTCGCTCTGGTCGGTGTCGACAACGCTGTAGCGGTCGCCCGCGTCGGAGTCGGCGACCACCACCTTGATGTGCGGCGGCAGCTGGACGGTGGCGCTGTCCAGGAGGTGGACCTCCATGATCACGATGATGCCGTCCACGGCGAGCTCGCCCAGCCTGTCGAACGCCCCGCGCACACCGGTGCGGGTCGGGAGGACGGGCATCAGAGTGATCGCGTAGCCCTCCTTCGCGGCGGATTCGGTGATCGCCTCGAGTGTCCGGACGTTGCCCGTCGTCGAGAGGGTGAACAGGATGACACCGAGAGTGCGGAATTCTCCGGCCTTCAGGGCGCGTGCCGCGCTGTTGGGCCGGTAGCCGAGTTCCTTCATGGCGGCCAGAACCCGCTGACGCGTGTCCTCCACCACGCCCGGGCTGCCGTTCGAGACCCGGGAGACGGTCTGCGAGGACACGCCGGCCAGCCGTGCCACGTCGGCCATGGACGCGCCCCGCTTCCGCTTGCGCTCGCTTCTCGCGACGTCCCCAGCTGCCTCCACCGTCCTTGCCGTGCCCACCACTTCCTTCTCCCGCTGTCGTTCGTGCCTGCGCCGCCGGCGCTGAAAAGCGGACCCGAGGTGACCTCTTGACGGTCGCCGTGCGGCGGTGTCAGCATCACGGTAATCCATTGTTTACGTAAACATCCAGCCTCGCAGCCCGGCGGTGTTTACGTAAACATCCGGCTACTGCCAGGTCGCATGCCTGTCTGGGGCATGGCCGGCGAGGCAGTCGATCACCACCATGAACCACGGGACGGTCATGACGATCACCTCACCACCCGGGGCAACGGGTCGCGGAGCCCCATCGCGCAGGCGGAGCCGCCGCGGCCTGGCCGGCTGGGGCTTCACCGGGCCGTTCCTGGCCGTTTTCGCTCTGGTCTTCCTGGCACCCATCGGCTACTCGATCTACCTCAGCCTGTTCCAGGACCGCCTGATCGGCGGCAACTCCTTCGTGGGCCTCGAGCACTATCGACAGGCCTTCCAGGACGCCAAGTTCTGGTCCGGCTTCGGGCGGGTGGCGCTCTTCCTGTCCGTCCAGGTCCCCATCATGCTCGGGATCGCGCTGCTGGCCGCGCTGGCGCTGGACAGCGGACGGCTGTACGGAAGGAGCTTCTTCCGCATCACCGTCTTCCTCCCCTACGCGGTACCGGCGGTCGTCGCCACGCTGATGTGGGAGTTCCTCTACGGATCGCGCTTCGGCCTGCTCGGGGACATCAACCGTGCCCTCGGCGTCTCGCTGCCCGACCCGCTGTCACCGAGCCTCGTGCTCGCGGGCATCGGCAACATCGTGACCTGGGAGTTCGTGGGCTACAACATGCTCATCTTCTACTCGGCGCTGCGAGTAGTCCCGCACTCCCTCTACGAGGCGGCCGAGATCGACGGTGCCGGGCAGTGGCGGGTCATCACGGCGATCAAGCTCCCCGCCATCCGCGGCGCCCTGGTCATCGCGACCATCTTCTCGATCATCGGCAGCTTCCAGCTGTTCAACGAGCCCGCCATCCTCAAGAACCCGGCGCCCAATGCGATCACGACGTACTACACGCCGAACTACTACACCTACACGCTGTCCTTCTCGGGCCAACAGCAGAACTACGCCGCCACCGTGGCGATCATCATGGGTGTCATCACCATGATCATCGCCTACGCCTTCCAGCTGCGCGGCATGCGAAAGGAGGTGTGACCGATGCCCACCGCAACGGACACCCCGACCCGGCCCCGCACGCGCTCCCGCGCCACTGCGCGGACACGCCGGCGAGTCCACTCGGTCGACCGGCCCCGCCGCAGCGCATCGGTCACCCTCCTCGCGAGCCTGCTGGTGCTCTACACCCTGGTGCCGCTGGCCTGGCTGGTGATCAGCGCGACGAAGACCCAGAAGGACCTGCTGGGATCCCCGGGCGTCTGGTTCAGCGGCCGCTTCGCCCTGTGGGACAACATACGGGAGACGCTCACCTACAACGACGGCATCTTCGGCCGCTGGCTGCTCAACACCCTGCTCTACGTGGCACTCGGCGCCGGCGGCGCCACGTTCCTTGCGGTGCTCGGCGGCTACGGCCTGGCGAAGTTCGACTTCCGCGGCAAGCGGACCGTGTTCGCCGTCGTCATCGGCGCGGTGGCGGTGCCCACGACCGCCCTGGCCGTGCCCACCTTCCTGATGTTCAGCAAGATGGGGCTGACCAACACCCCATGGGCCGTCATCATCCCCTCGTTGATCTCGCCGTTCGGGCTCTATCTCATGTGGGTGTTCGCCTCCGAGGCGGTTCCCACCGAGCTGCTGGAGGCGGCGCGCGTCGACGGATCGGGCGAGCTGCGCACGTTCTTCCGGATCAGCCTCCCGCTGCTCGCGCCGGGCATCGTCACCGTGCTGCTGTTCACCGTGGTCACGACCTGGAACAACTACTTCCTTCCGCTGATCATGATCAAGGATCCGAACTGGTACCCGCTCACGCTCGGCCTCAACGCCTGGAACGACCAGGCCGCCACCGCCGGCGGGCAACCCGTGTTCAACCTGGTGATCACCGGCTCCGTGCTCACCGTCCTCCCCCTGATCGCGGCGTTCCTCCTGCTGCAGCGCTACTGGCAGTCCGGCCTTGCCGCGGGAAGCGTCAAGGAGTGACCTTCCCGCCTCACGCTCCATCGTTCCCACCCACCTCGATACCGGAGTGACCGAGATGAGAACCACCTCAGTTCCCTACGCTCTGCGCGGCCTCGGCCTGGTGTGCGCCACCGCACTCGCCGTCACGTCCTGCAGCAGCTCGACCTCCGGCTCCGATTCCGGCCCGGTGTCCGCCGCGAGCCTCGACGCGGCTCTCGACAAGGGCGGCACGATCACCGTGTGGGCGTGGGAACCCACCCTCAAGCAGGTCGTCACCGACTTCGAGGCCAAGTACCCCAAGGTCCACGTCAACCTGGTGAACGCGGGGACGAACAACAAGCAGTACACCGCCCTGCAGAACGCGGTCCAGGCCGGCAACGGCGCCCCTGACGTCGCGCAGATCGAGTACTACGCGCTGGGGCAGTTCGCGCTCGGCAAGTCCCTGCAGGACCTCTCCAAGTACGGGGCGTCCGACCTCGCCAAGCAGTACTCGCCCGGGCCGTGGAGCTCCGTGGGCATCAACGGCGGGGTGTACGCACTGCCGATGGACTCCGGGCCGATGGCGCTCTTCTACAACAAGAAGGTCTTCGACCAGTACCAGCTCAAGGTGCCCACCACCTGGGACGAGTACATCGACGATGCCCAGAAGCTGCACGCCGCCAACCCCAACGCCTACATCACCAACGACGCGGGCGACGCCGGTTTCACCACCAGCATGATCTGGCAGGCCGGCGGCCACCCCTTCAAGGTGAACGGCACCAAGGTCTCCGTGGACTTCACCGACCAGGGCAGCGCGAAGTTCGCCGACACCTGGCAGAAGCTGCTCTCGAACCACCTCGTCGCGCCCGTCACCTCCTGGAGCGACCAGTGGTACAAGGGTCTCGGCGACGGCACCATCGCCACCCTCGCCATCGGCGCCTGGATGCCCGCCAACCTCTCCTCCGGCGCCCCCTCGGCCTCCGGCGACTGGCGCGTCGCCCCGCTTCCGCAGTGGCAGGCGGGCCAGACGGCCAGCTCCGAGAACGGCGGCAGCTCACTCGCGATCATGAAGTCCAGCCCCAACCAGGACCTCGCCTACGCCTTCCTGAAGTTCGCCAACGCCGGCGACGGCGTACAGGACCGCATCAAGGGCGGCGCCTTCCCCGCCACCACGGCCGACCTCGGCTCGCAGGCCTTCCTCGAGACCGCCTTTCCCTACTTCGGCGGCCAGCAGGCCAACAAGATCTTCTCCGACTCGGCCAAGAACGTCGTGACCGGCTGGCAGTACCTCCCGTACCAGGTCTACGCCAACTCGATCTTCAACGACACCGTCGGCAAGGCCTATGTCTCCTCCACCACGCTGGGCTCCGGCCTGAAGGCCTGGCAGGACGCCTCCCTCAAGTACGGCAACGACCAGGGCTTCAGCACCGGCAAGTAACCGCCCCCGGCCACCCGGCGGCACCCCCCGATGACGAGTCCCCCCTCCCGACCGACTCGCGTGTCCGCCCGTGCCGCCGGGCCCCTCGACTTAGGAGCACCCCGCACCATGCCCGTCCTTCAGATCGAAGGCGACGACTTCACGCTCGACGGCGAGCCGTTCCGGATCATCTCCGGCGGCCTGCACTACTTCCGCATCCACCCCGACCACTGGGCCGACCGCCTGCACAAGGCCCGCCTGATGGGACTCAACACGGTCGAGACCTACGTCCCGTGGAACCTCCACCAGCCACGGCCGGACGCGTTCCGCCTCGATGCGGAGCTCGACCTTCCGGCCTTCCTCGACCTCGCCGCCGCAGAGGGACTCCACGTCCTGCTACGCCCCGGGCCCTACATCTGCGCCGAGTGGGAGGGCGGCGGCCTGCCCTCGTGGCTGCTGGCCGAGCCCGGCATCCGGCTGCGCAGCCAGGACCCGAAGTACCTCACCGCCGTGGAGAGTTACCTCACCCACCTGCTCCCCCGGCTGCTGGACCGGCTGGCCACTCGCGGCGGCCCCGTCCTGGCGGTGCAGGTGGAGAACGAGTACGGCGCCCACGCCGGGGACGCCGACCACGTCCCCCACCTCGCCCGCCTCCTGCGCCGCCTCGGTGTCGACGTCCCCCTCTTCACCTGCGACCAGCCGGCCGACCTGGAGCGCGGCGCACTCCCCGGCGCGCTCGCCACCGCCAACTTCGGCAGCGACGCCCGACGCGGTCTCGCCGTTCTGCGCGCCCACCAGCCCACCGGTCCGCTGATGTGCAGCGAGTTCTGGAACGGCTGGTTCGACCGCTGGGGCGGCCGTCACGTGGTCCGCGAAGCCGCCGATGCCGCACGGGAGTTGGACGACCTCCTGGCGACTGGCGCCTCGGTCAACCTGTACATGTTCCACGGCGGCACCAGCTTCGGCTTCACCAACGGCGCCAACGACAAGCACACCTACCGCCCCACCGTCACCTCCTACGACTACGACGCCCCCCTCGACGAGAGCGGCGACCCCACCGAGAAGTACGAGGCGTTCCGAGAGGTCATCGCCAAGTACGCGCCCGTGCCCACCGATCCGACACCCGGACGCGGCACGAAGCTCGCCGCACCAGGCATCGCCCTGACCGAAAGCGCTCCGCTGTTCGACAACCTGCCCTTCCTGGGCACCCCGGTGGCCTCCGAGCGGCCGCTCACCATGGAACAGCTCGGCCAGGACTTCGGCTTCGTCCTCTACGAGGCCGTCCTGCCCGCCGCGGGCCCCGCGCTGCTGGAGATCGAGCACGTACGCGACCGGGCCCAGGTCTTCATCGACGGCCAGCCCGTGGGCGTCCTGGAACGCGAGAACCATGAGCACGCCATCGCGCTCACCGCCCCCCGCACGGGCGCCGTCCTGCGCCTGCTCGTGGAGAACCAGGGCCGGGTCAACTACGGACCGGGCATCCACGACCGCAAGGGACTCCTCGGAAAGGTCCGCCTCAGCGGCACCGAACTCACGGGCTGGACCAGCCGACCGCTCCCCCTCACCTCGCTCACCGGCCTCGCCTTCACCGGCGGCGCCGAGCCCGCAATCGGCCCGGCCTTCCACCGCGGCACCTTCGACGTCGACACACCGGCCGACACCTTCGTCCACCTCCCCGGCTGGACCAAGGGCAACGTCTGGGTCAACGGCTTCCACCTCGGCCGGTTCTGGTCCCGCGGCCCACAGCGCTCGCTCTACCTGCCCGGCCCCGTCCTGCGCCCGGGGCCGAACGAGATCACCGTGCTGGAACTGCACGCGGCCCACCTCACCCCCACCGTCGACCTGTGTGGGCTACCCGACCTCGGCCCCACCGAGGAGTGACCGGGGCACCCGCCGGACGGGCGAGGTGCCGCCGGGCGGCGGGCGGCGGTTGCGTCCAGGGGACCGTCCTCGCCGCCCGAGCCACGGCCGTCTGCTGCGCGGACCTTGATCACCACTGGTCCGCGGCCGGCGACAGGCCCGCGGTGCGGGCGGCGACGCCCGCCTGGACCGCGAAGAGGCGGTCCCGCGCGTCCTGGTCGAGCGCGTGGAAGTGGCCGTGCGCCTCAAGGGTGACGAAGCCGTGCACGGTGGCCCAGGCCAGCATCAGGGCTTCCGCCGCGTCCGGCACCAGGGGACTGCCGAGCCGGCCGCGTTCGGCCGTGTCGGCGACGAGTTCGACCATGTGCTCCATCGCCCGCCGGCCGGCCACCACGGTCGGTCCGTCCGGTGGGGCCGCGTACCCGGGCACGGGGGAGCCGAAGATGAGGGCGAAGCGCTCCGGATTCCGCTGCGCCCAGGTGCGGTAGCCGGTGCAGGTGGCCACGAAGCGTCCGTCCAGGTCGTCCGGCGGCACGGTCTCGCGGGTCGCCGTCAACGCGTCCGACAGGCTGTCGTACGAGTCGGCGACCAGGGCGGTGAGCAGCTCGTCCCGGTCGGCGAAGTAGCGGTACAGCGCGGGCGGGGTCATCCCCATGCTGCGGGCGATGTCGGTGAAGCGGAGGTTCGCGGCGCCGCGCTCGACGATCAGGCCCAGGGCCGCGTGCTTGATCTCCTCCACGGTGTCGGCGCGCAGCCGCTCACGGCGACTCCGCCCCCTGCCCTCGTCGGTCGACCCACCCGTCATCGCATCTCCATCGGCTCGGTGCGCCCGTCACCGCGTTGACAATCCGTACCCGTCGAGGGAAACGTTACGCTTCATAAGGAGCGTTATGAAGCGTAACGCTTTGCCGGGGGGACGGGCCCCTGACGACGTACGGAGGACCACATGTCCCAGGGACCGCGCGAGGATCGGCGGACGGCCGCCGGGGAGAGCGGGCCGCACAGGCCCGGCCCGCTCGGCCGAATAGCCGGTTGGAGCTTCCGGAACCGGGGCCGCACGGTGCTGCTCTGGCTGCTCGCCGCCGGCGCGGCCTTCGGCCTCTCGGCCGGCCTCGGCGCAAAGTACAGCGCCGACTACAGCGCACCCGGCTCGGACTCCAAGCAGGCCCAGCAGCTGCTGGCACGGGACTTTCCCGGGCTGGGTGGTGAATCGATCAGCCTGGTGCTGACCTCCGACGGCAGCGTGACCGACGCCGCCGCCCGCGACCGGGTCAGGGACCTGCTCGCCCGGATGGCCGAGGTGCCGCACGTCAGCGGCATCGACGACCCGTACGGCCCGCGCGGCAAGGTGGCGGCCGACGGCCGCACCGCCCTCGGGCAGATCCACCTGGACGTCGCCGTCGCCCCCGACATGCCGAAGGCGGACACCCAGCGGCTGCTCGACCTCGCCCGCCCCGTCCACGGCGGCGTGCGCGTCCACCTGGGCGGCATGACGGTCCAGCAGGCCGAGCAGGGCGCGATCGGCTCGGAGGGCATCGGCATCGCGGCCGCCGCCGTGATTCTGGCGATCACCTTCGGCTCGGTCGTGGCCGCCGGCCTGCCGCTGCTCACCGCGCTCGGCGGGCTCGCGGTCAGCAGCGCCCTGCTGCCGGTCCTCGCCGCGATCATGCCGGTCCCGGACTGGTCGACCGCGCTCGCCGCGATGCTGGGCATCGGCGTCGGCATCGACTACGCGCTGCTGCTGGTCACCCGGTTCCGCGAGTGGCGCGCCGAGGGGCTCGAACCCGAGGCCGCCACGGTCGCCGCACTGGACACCGCGGGCCGCGCGGTCGTAGTCGCCGGAATGACCGTGGTGGTCAGCATGCTCGGGCTGTTCGCGATGGGCCTGTCGTTCATGCGCGGCGCTGCGGTCTCGGCGATCCTCTCCGTGTTCGTCGTGATCGCCGCGTCCGCCACTCTCTTCCCCGCCCTGCTCGGCTACCTCGGCCGACACATCGAGCGCCTCCGGCTGCCCCTGCCCCACCGCCGCACCGCCCAGGGCGAGAACCCGGTGAGCGCCGGCTGGCTGCGCTGGAGCAGGCTCGTCGAGCGCCACCGCGTCGTCGGTGCCGTCACCGGGGTCGTCGTCCTGTTGGCGCTCGCGGCACCGTTCCTCGGCGTGCGCTTCGGCTTCCCCGACGCGGGCAACGACCCCGCCGGGCGCTCGAACCGACTGGCGTACGACGCGGTGGCCGCCGGCTTCGGACCGGGCAGCAACGGACCGCTGGTCCTGGTCGCCGAGTTGGCGCCGGGCACCCCCGCCGACGCGACGACCTCGCTGCCCACCGCGCTGAAGGCGGTGCCCGGCGTCACGGCCGTGACCCCTCCGGTGCCCGGCTCCGACGGCCGCTCGCTGCTGCTCACCGTCGTCCCGGACAGCGGTCCGCAGTCCAGCGCCACCAAGACCCTGGTCCGCGACCTCCGCGATCACGTCATCCCGGCCGCGGTCGGCCCCGGCGTCCGGGTGCACGTCGGCGGGGCGACCGCCAGCGCGATCGACAGCACCGACAACATCGCCGGCCGCATCCCACTGCTGGTCGGCGGCGTGGTCACGGTGTCGATGCTCCTGCTCCTGGTGGCCTTCCGCAGCCTCGCCGTCGCCCTCAAGGCCGCTGTGATGAACCTGCTCTCCGTCGGCGCCGCGTACGGCGTGGTCGCCCTCGTCCTCGAAGGCGGCACCGCCGGCCGACTGATCGGCATCGACAGCCCCACCCCGCTGCCGGCCTTCGTCCCGGTGCTGACCTTCGCCGTCCTGTTCGGCCTCTCGATGGACTACGAGGTCTTCCTGGTGAGCCGGATGCGTGAGGCCTGGCTGCGCACCGACGACAACGCGGAGTCCATCGTCAGCGGACTGGCGGGCACCGCGCGGGTGATCACCGCGGCGGCGGCCATCATGGTCGCCGTGTTCGCGGCCTTCGTCCCGTCGCCCGACCTGCCGATCAAGGTCATCGGCGTCGGCATGGGGTCGGCCATCCTGATCGATGCCACGCTGGTCCGACTGCTGCTGGTACCCGCCGTGATGCACCTGCTCGGCCGCGGCAACTGGTGGCTGCCCACCTGGCTGGACCGCCGCCTGCCCCACCTCCACGTCGAGGGACACACCGAGTTCTACCAGCCGGAGGCCGCCGCCGAGGCGCCCCGCTCCCCGGCGGTGGTCGGCTAGTCACAACAGCGGACCGCGGGCGATCCCGTGCCGGAGCCACACCGGGCGAGTGGGCTGCTCCATCAAGTGGGCTTGACGGGAGCCGGCCGAGCACCGCCATCGGTCGCGACGGAGCTTGACTCCGAGCCACCGCTCTTCCCCACGTCGGCTGTCCAGCAGTCAAGTTGGTCTACCTGGCCGGCCCGCTACCCCACCGTACGGTTCCGATGGGCAGCGATCAGGTCGCGGTACCAGGCGTACGAGGCCTTCGGCGTCCGCACCTGCGTCTCGAAATCGACATGGACCAGGCCGAAGCGCTGGTGGTAGCCCTCGGCCCATTCGAAGTTGTCGAGGAGGGACCAGGTGTAGTAGCCGCGGACGTCGATGCCCTCGGCGATGGCGGCGGCGATGGCGGCGAGGTGGGAGGAGAGGTAGTCGATGCGGGGCTGGTCGGGGGTGGTGGACTCGTCGACGGAGCAGCCGTTCTCGGTGATGGTGATGGGCGGGAGGGCCTTGCCGTAGAAGTCCCTCAGACCGAGGAGGAGTTGGCGCAGGGCGTCGGGGACGACGGGCCAGCCGAAGGCGGTGTGGGGCACTTCGGGGATGGCGACCAGTTCGAAGGGGAGCTCGGGGTCGGTGGGTGCGGCGACGCGGGTGGGGTTGTAGAAGTTGAGGCCGAGGCCGTCGAGGCCGGGGGTGTGGATGAGGTCGAGGTCGCCGGGGCGGACGGCGCCGTAGATGTCGTCGGGGACGCCGAGGGCGGAGAGGTCGGGGTAGCGGCCGAGGAGGACGGGGTCGGTGAACAGCCGGTTGTGGAGGGCGTCGTAGGCCTGGGCGGCGGCGAGATCGGGCTCCGTGGGAGACGCCGGCTCGACGGCGGTGAGGTTGTTGGAGAGCATCACCTCCAGGCCGCGGTCGTGCAGGATCGACGCGGCCAGGCCGTGGCCGAGGAGCTGGTGGTGGGCGGCGGGGAGGGCCTCGAACATCAGGGTGCGGCCGGGGGCGTGGGTGCCGAGGGCGTAGCCGAAGACGGTGTGGACGAAGGGCTCGTTGAGGGTGATCCAGCTGGGGATCCGGTCGCCGAGGCGGTCGGTGACGATCGCGGCGTAGTCGGCGAAGCGGTACGCGGTGTCGCGGTTGAGCCAGCCTCCGTGGTCCTCCAGTGCCTGCGGGAGGTCCCAGTGGAAGAGGGTGGGCAGCGGGGTGACGCCGGCTTCCAGGAGCGCGTCCACCAGCCGGTCGTAGAAGGCGAGTCCGGCCGGGTTGACGGCGCCCGCGCCCGTGGGAAGCACCCGGGGCCAGGAGACGGAGAAGCGGTAGCCGTCCAACCCGAGGCCCTTCATCAGGGCGATGTCCTCGGGGTACCGGTGGTAGTGGTCGCAGGCCACCGCACCCGTGTGCCCGTCGCGGACGGCGCCGGGTCGGGCGGCGAAGACGTCCCAGACGGACGGGCCGCGGCGGTCCTCGTCGACCGCGCCCTCGATCTGGTAGGCGGCGGTGGCGGCGCCCCAGCGGAAGCCGGGCGGTAGGTCGAAGCGGTCCGGCATGGCAGCCTCCTGACGGAACATGAGGATGACTCATGTTACCGGCGCGACCCCGAAACACCAGAGGCAGGCACCACCGATGACTCCCGCGCCCACCTGCCCCCGGCGGTCGCCTGTTCGACGGGGCATCCAGGGGCGGCGGATTCGAAGCCGCCCACCCGCCGACCACGTGTCGTGATGGCCGGCCCGCCTTCGACCGCGCGGCCTCAAGCGGTGCGACACCGTCGAGCACGGCATCAACGGCCTGAGGGCCGGCGCGGTCTGGCCACCTGCTCCGAGAAGGCCGCCACCGTCCTTCAGGCCGGGCTCCACATCGCCGGCATCCTCATCCGGTCCGCCCGCCGAGCCGAAGGAGAGGACCCAGCCGCAGCACGCGCCGGGCCCCGATGCCGCGGCTGTGTCATGGGCGCACGAGCGCCGGGCGGCTGCTCGCGGCACGATGAGACGGACCGGACAGTTCGGCTCCCATGGCCGGCTCGTGAGCACCGCGCGCCCCAGCGCTCGGCGGTCCCGCGGATCGGCCCTTCACCCGGGAGGAATCGTGGCCCCTCAACCGTTGGCCGAGCCCCTGCACATCTACCTGAACGATCACCTGAGCGGCGCGTTCGGGGGCGCTGCGCTCGCGGACCGCATGGCCCGCAGTCACTCCGACAGTCGCCGCGCGGGCGACCTGCGGCGCCTGGCTCGCGACATCGAGCAGGATCGCGACGACCTCGTGCGGATCATGACCCGGCTCGACGTTCCCGTCCGGCGCTACCGGACGTGGCTCGGCCTCGCCGGCGAGCGACTGGGCCGGCTCAAGCCCAACGGAACCGTCGTTCGCCGTGCCCCGCTCAGCGACCTGATCGAACTGGAGACGCTCCGCACCGGGGTCGAGGGCAAGGCCGCGGTGTGGCGGGCGCTGCGCGCCATCGCCGACACCGATGAGCGCCTCGACCGGGCGGAACTGGATCGCCTGGCCGAGCGGGCCGCCGAGCAGGGCCGCACCCTGAACGGCTGGCACCAGGCGGTCAGCGCCGCCGTGCTCGCGCACCGAGCCGGGGCGGGGCGGTCCGGTACCGGTTCGGACAGCGGGTGGTGAGCAGCCCGGTGCCGACCCACGAGGCGGGCGAGGGCCGGGTGGTACGTGAACTCCACTCGGCCCTCCTGGCGGCCGGGAGCACGGTGGCGGTGGCGGAGTCCCTGACGGGCGGTCTCCTGGCGCTCGTACTCACCGAGGCTCCTGGTGCGAGCGAGGTGTTCGTCGGCTCGGTCACGGCCTACACCAACGGCGTCAAGCACGGCGTTCTGGGAGTCGACAGCGCCCTGCTGGAGCGGCACGGCGCCGTCAATGCCGAGGTGGCCCGGCAGATGGCGGCCGGCGTCCGGCGGCTGATGGGCAGCACCTACGCCCTGTCCACCACCGGCGTGGCCGGTCCGCAGCCCCAGGACGGCCGGCCGGTCGGCACCGTGTTCCTCGGGCTCGCCGACGCGCACGGCACTCGCGTCGTCTCCCCGCAGCTGCGCGGCGACCGGCACACGATCCAGCAGCGGTGCGTCGACGAGGCGCTGCGCCTTCTGCAGACCCACCTGCGCCCGTCGCCCTGACCTGTCGGAGCCCGGGGCGCCGCACGCGCGGCGTCACCGGACGAATCGTCGTCCGCGTCTCGGGGGCCCTTGTCCGTGCTCGTCGCATCGTCCTCCCGTCATGCCTGGTGTCGGGTTCGGTGCGCCCGGGCCGGCCCGGTTCCTTGTTCACGGTCCGGGCCGCGATCCCCGTGGCCCGCTTCTCGCTCTCTCCCCGGTCCAGGGCGCTGTCCCGCCACCCCGACCTCACGACGGCCGGACGGGGTCAGCCGTGCTGCAGGCGGCGCTTGAGCTCGTCGAGGTCGTATTCGCCGGTGGGCGTCACCTCCGCCGGTGGTCGCCGGGTGGGCGGGCGGTGTCGAGGGCGTCGCGCAGGGCGTACAGGTCGGCGATGGTGGCTCGTTCGGCGAGGCGGGCCAGCAGCCGGCGGATGGTGCGGTCGTCGCCGTCACGGACGGCCTCGGTGATCGCTTCGATCAGGACTGCCTGCCCGTGTCGGCCGCTCTCCGGTGCTGCGGCCACCAGGTATTCCACTCCCGCCTCCTGCGCGGTGCTGCTCGGTCCTCGGCGAGCGCGGCGGCGGCCGGGGGGTACCGCCGCCGCGCAGCGGGGAGACTACCTCACGCGCGGCCAACGCAAAATCTATGCGCGCCGGAGTAGACATTGCTCGCGGACGGGTCTAGCGTTTCTCTCGTAGACAGCAGTCGGCGATACCGGCCAGACACGAACTGGCCGGGGTTGTTGGATAGAAGTTCGCAGTACGGTCCGGCAGCGGAGTTTCGAAGCCAGCAGGTGCAGGACGGCGACGGGACTGGCTGCCGGACCGGGCGGCCCTCAGGTATCAGGGGCCGCCGGCGGTATCGAGCAGTACGCAGTTCAGTGAGTGCGGTACCAGCAGTCGAGAGACAGGCAGGACCTCGGCAAAGGCGTCAGGCTGCGGGCGCGCGTGTCGAGGGGTCCGGGCAGTGAGGTTGCGGTCCATCGCCGGTGCAGGACGGCCGGCGAGGCCGGGCTGCCGGACAGGGTGGGCCGCCACGGCCACCGACCAGCAGGTGCAGTACCGGCAGTACAGCAAGTGCAGTACAGCAAGTGACAGTTCAGTACAGAGGATGAACGGAGGACGCAAGCGCCATCAGGATCGCCCGGCCGGTGAACACGCGCCCGGGCGGACACCGCAGACCTCCCGAAGGCACGAAGGACGGTGGTTTCCGGTCACGCATACGCGATCCCCGCACTCCCCCTCCCCCGGGGCAGTGCGGACGTAACAGACCGGCCCAGGCCGGTAGATGGTGTTGTTTCCCCTTCGGGGCCCCGGAGCCGCAACGGCCCCGGGGCCCCTCGACGCGTTCTCCCGAGAACCAGAGAGGTGCAGTGACTACTACGGCCAGCCCCGACACACCCGACAAACTCGACGACGACGACTACCCCGCGTACACGATGGGCCGCGCCGCCGAGATGACCGGCACCACCGCCGGCTTCCTACGCGCCCTGGGCGAACACCGCCTCATCACCCCATTGCGCTCCGACGGAGGCCACCGCCGCTACTCCCGCTACCAACTGCGCATCGCCATGCGCGCACGCGACCTCGTCGATCAGGGCACGCCCATCGAAGCCGCCTGCCGCATCGTCATCCTCGAAGACCAACTCGAGGAAGCCCTGCGCCTCAACGAACAACTCCGCCGCTCCCGGTCAGACCAGGAGCCTCCCGCGGACACGTGATCCGCGATCGTCCGGCCTGCGGCGCGGCTTCTCCGCGCGCAGGTCGGCTGTGCGGCCACCCGAGGAACCAGCGGCGCGGGAGGACGCGGTGCGCCCGGGCCCGCGGCGCCCCTGCGCGGCGGTGGGCCGCCGGGTGACGCGCCGACCGGGACGGGGCACGGCCGGCCGGCCCCGTCGTGCCGCGGCCGGCCGCACCCCGCGCCGGTTACAGGGCGCGGGTCAGGTGGTCGGCGAGGAGCCGGGTGAAGCGTGCGGGATCGGGAAGGTCGCCGCCTTCGGCGAGCAGGGCGCTGCCGTAGACGAGTTCGGCGGTCTCCGCCAGCGCCGGGTTGTCGGGGTCGGCCTGGTGCGACGTGCGCAGCGCGGTGATCAGCGGGTGGTCGGGGTTGAGTTCCAGGATCCTCTTGACGGAGGGCAGTTCCTGTCCCATCGCCCGGTACATCTTCTCCAGGGTGGGGGTCATGTCGTGGGCGTCGCCGACGATGCAGGCCGCCGAGGTCGTCAACCGGGAGGACAGGCGGACCTGCTTGACGTGCTCGGACAGGGTGGTGGTCAGCCAGGGCAGCAGGACCGCGAAGTCCTGCTCGTGCCGGGCCTTGTCGGAGTCGGTTTCCCGGTCGTCGTCGGCGGCTTCGTCGAGGTCGACCAGGCCCTTGGCGATGGACTGCAATTTGTGGCCGTCGAAGGCGGGGACCTGGTCGGCCCAGACCTCGTCGACGGGGTCGGTGAGGATGAGGACCTCGTACCCCTTGGCCGCGAACGCCTCCATGTGGGGGGAGTTCTCCACCATCGCCCGGCTTTCGCCGGTGAGGTAGTAGATGGCGTCCTGGCCGTCCTTCATGCGTGCGACGTACTCGCGCAGGGTGGTGGTCTTCTCCGGGTCGTGCGTGGAGGCGGCCGAGATCAGTTCGAGGAGGGTGTCGGTGTTGTCGGCGTCCTCGATCAGGCCCTCCTTCAGCACGCGGCCGAACTGGGACCACAGCTTGCCGTAGCGCTCGGCGTCCTTGGCCTGCATGTCCTTGATCGCGCCGAGGACCTTCTTGACCAGTCGCCGGCGCACGCCTTGGATCTGGCGGTCGTGCTGGAGGATCTCGCGCGAGATGTTCAGCGACAGGTCGTGGGCGTCGACGACGCCCTTGACGAAGCGCAGGTAGTTCGGCATCAGTGCGTCGCAGTCGTCCATGATGAACACGCGCTTGACGTAGAGCTGAACACCGCGCCGGGTGTCGCGGGAGAACAGGTCGAGGGGTGCCTGCGAGGGGATGAACAGCAGCGCCTCGTACTCGAAGGTGCCCTCGGCGCGCATGTGGACGGTGGCGGCGGGGTCGACCCAGTCGTGGCTGATCTGCCGGTAGAACTCGTGGTACTCGGCCTCGGTCACCTCGCTGCGCGGACGGGCCCACAGCGCCTTCATCGAGTTGAGGGTCTCGACGGTGGGCGTGGTGGTTCCGTCCGCGTCGGTGCCCTCGGTGGCCATCCGGATCGGCCAGCGGATGAAGTCCGAGTACTGCTTGACGATCTGGCGGATCTTCCGCTCGGACAGGTAGTCGGCGAGCCCGTCCTCGCTGTCGGCGGGCTTGAGGTGCAGGGTGACCGAGGTGCCCGTGGGCAGGTCTTCGACGGCCTGGATGTCGTAGGTTCCCTGGCCTTCGGACTCCCACAGGGTGCCGGAGTCGGTGCCGGCCCGCCGGGTGCGCAGGGTGACCTTGTCGGCGACCATGAACGCCGAGTAGAAGCCGACGCCGAACTGCCCGATCAGGTTCTGTGCCGCGGCGGCGTCCTTGGCGTCCTTGAGCTTGGCCAGGAGGCCGGCGGTGCCGGACTTGGCGATCGTGCCGATCAGCTCCACGATGTCGTCCCGGCTCATGCCGATCCCGTTGTCACGGATGGTCAGCGTGCGGGCGTCCTGGTCGACTTCGAGGGCGATGTGCAGGTCGGAGGTGTCGGCCTCCAGGGCGGGATCGGTCAGCGATTCCAGCCGCAGTTTGTCCAGTGCGTCGGAGGCGTTCGAGATCAGCTCGCGCAGGAAGATGTCCTTGTTCGAGTAGATCGAGTGGATCACCAACCGGAGCAACTGACGTGTCTCGGCCTGGAATTCCAGCGTCTCGACGGTGCTGTCCACTCTGGGGCTCCTTTTCCGGGTGAGGCTTGAGAAACGGGTTCGGCGTGAGAAACGGGTTCGGCGTGAGCCCGGACGGCTCTCGCCGACGGCAGTGGCATGGTAGGCGACCAGGCGGCCGGCGACCGCGGGTGCACCTGGCGCACTCCGGTCGCCGGGGACCTGGCCGCCCGGTGTCGGCCGGTCGGGGTGGACCGGTGGGCGGTGTCGCGTCGGCGGCGAGGTCAGGTACGCCGTTGGTCGCTGTCCTGGCGGAGCCGGTCGGTGTGCCGGGCGAGGTCGTCGAGGCGGGTGGCCAGGTCCGGGTGGGCCGGGCCGAGGTGGGGGCGCATGGCCGCCAGGGGGGTGACGAGCTCGGCCGGGTCGGGGGTGCCGAGGGCGGTGGCGAGGGCGGCCTGGGCCGACCGGGCGTGGGGGTCGAGGCCGGTGAGGGCGGTGAGCTGGGCGGCGAGCACCCGCAGGTCGGCGGCGTGGTCACGGGCCCAGGCGGTGACGGCGCGCTCCGCGGCCCGGCGGTCGCGCGCCGCTTTGACGCGTTCGGCGCCGGTTTCGGTCTGCCCGGTCCCCGTGGTGCCGCTGGCGGGTTTGAGGCGCAGGTAGCGGTTCTCGGCCGCCTGGCGACTGGCGACGCCCATGGGGTGGGCGAGGTCGGCCCAGGTGGCGCCGGCCTCCCGGGCCGTCTCCACCAGTGGAGCCTCCCAGCCGGCGAGCCGGCCGCGCAGGTCTCGCAGCAGCGCCAGGGCGGCCAGGGCCCGCTCAGGGCCTTCCTGTGCCTCGGGGCCGGTCGTGGGCTGAGGTGCGGGGGCCTGGGCGGTGCGGACGGCGTCGTCTATGGCGGCCAGGGCCGCGGCGGCGGCGAGGAAGGAGGCGGGCTCGACGGGCGCGGGAGGGCCGGCGGCGGGTGTGCGGGGCTTCTCGCTCATGGAGTCACTCTATAGGCGACACCAAGACTTGTCATCGGATGGATGACGCGCTAGAAAGGTCTCAGGTGAAGCGCACTGGCCCCCTGATCCTTCTGGAGGTGTTTCGCGATGCTGATGCGCACCGACCCGTTCCGCGAACTGGACCGTCTGACCCAGCAGTTCCTGAACACGACCGGCACCTGGTCCCGTCCGACTCCGATGCCCCTGGACGCCTACCGCGCCGGCGACGAGTACGTGATCTGCTTCGACCTGCCGGGCGTGGACCCGGAGGCGATCGACATCGACGTCGAGCGGAACATGCTGACCGTCAAGGCCGAGCGCCGCCCCCGCCGCGAGGGCGACGATGTGAAGTGGGAGCTGTCCGAGCGCCCGCTGGGCGTGTTCTCCCGCCAGGTGATGCTCTCCGACACCCTCGACCCGGCCGGGATCAGCGCCGACTACGACGCCGGCGTGCTGACCCTGAAGATCCCGGTCGCCGAGAAGGCCAAGCCGCGCAAGATCGCCATCAGCCACAGCGGCTCCCCCAAGCAGATCCAGGCCTGACCAGCCCCCCGTTGCCGTTCCGTGTCGCCCCGGTCCCCCGCGGGGCGACACGGAACACCCCCGGCCGAACTCGAGGCCCTTCTTCCCGAGCGCGTGAGGCGTCGTGCAGGCCGTACTGGACCCGGAAACCGCCATGCACACCGAGTTCTCGGCCCCGTTCGTGGTCAGGGCGAGCGGTGACGTCGACCTCGCCGCCGCCCCGCGGCTTCGCCGCGACCTGGCCCACGCACTGGCCGCGCACCACGACGTGGTGCTCGACCTGTCGGAGGTGGAGTTCATGGACTGCGCGGGTCTCGGCGCCCTCGTCGAGGCCCTCAACCAGGCTGACCGGCAGGGCCGCCGGCTCGCCCTGCGGGGGACCGGTCCCCGGGTGGCCCGGCTGCTCGAACTGACCGGCCTTCACCGGCGCCTCGCCGCGCGACCCCGAACGGCGCCGTCCCGCCGGTGACCACCATCCTTCTCGACGACGGAGGGAGATGCTGCGGTGACTGTCCGCTGGGAGGCGTTCCTGGACCAGGTCCGAGAACGCGGCGAATACGACACACCCGAGGAGGCCGAACGGGCGGCGCGCGTCGTGCTGGCCCTGCTCGGCGCCCACCTCGTCGGCGACGTGCGGGCCGACCTCGCCGCGCGCCTGCCCGAGACCCTCGCCCTCGTCCTGCTCAACCCCCTACAGGCGACCGAACCGCTCACCCCGGACAGGTTCGTGCGCGCCACCGCGGCCTGGATCGAGGGCGCCACCGAACAGACCGCCCTGTGGGACATCGGCGCCGTCCTGTCCGCCGCCGCGGACGCCGCCGGCGGCGACCTCATGGACCGCGTGCTGTTCCAGCTGCCCCCCGGCTACGACCTGCTCTTCGGCCGCCCCGCTCCAGGCAACCGCCTCTGACGACATGCCCGCGCCGCCGCACCGCGCGGCCAGCCCGCCCCCGGAAGGCCCCAGTCATGACCCGGCACCGCCACCTGATCCAGCAGGTCCGCACCCTGGGCCGCTACACCACCGACGAAGAAGCCTCACGCGTCCTCGACGCGGTCCTGGCCGTCCTCGGCTCCCAGCTCACCGGCGAGGAACGCTGCGACCTCGCCGCCGCCCTCCCCGAGCGGGCCCGCGCCGTGTTCGCCGCCCAGATCCCCCTGCCCGGACCGGTCGCAGCCCCCGCCTTCGTGGAGGCCGTCGCCCGCAACCTGGGCACCAGCCTCACCGCCGCCCGCTGGGACACCTCCTCCGTCCTGACCGCCCTCACCGACCTCGCCGGCGACCACCTCACCGACCGCCTCATCGCCCACCTGCCCCGCGGCTACGCGCTGCTGTTCGGCCGCGCCGACCTGACGGTCGCCGCCTGAGCGGCCGGAGGGAGCGGTCGGGAGTGGGCGGCCAGGAGTGGGTGGCCAGGAGTGGGGACGCCCACCCATCGAGGTGTTCCCACTCCCGACCGGGTGCCCGTTCCGGTGATGCTGTCGGCAACGGGTGCAACGGGCCGCGAACAAAAAGGCGAGCCGCGCCGCATCCGACGCTCCAACGCGCCGGAAGACGCGGACCCGGTGTCTTTGCAGCGCATTCGATCTTCGGAATGCACGGGCCTGGTACGTCGCCTTCGCGCAACCGACGCAGAGGAGGCAGCCGCTCCACAGCGGCGCGATTCACCCTCCCCGGGGATTCACCGGATCCCGGGTACGGCGGCGCACTCAACCACCCAGCTGTCCAGGCGCGTTGCCGGTGCCGCCTGGTCGGGCCGGGCCACCCCGGAGGAGGGCTTCTACGAGATGGGGGCTGAAATATCCCACCGCGGCGGCCCGTGGCCTGCTAGAGTCGTCTTAGTTGCAGTAGTGGTTCCCATGAACTTTGTGTGCGCCTGCTGATGTTCTGCAGGCGCATTTTTTGTTTCCCGGCTCTTCCCCGGGTGGGCGCTCATCGCGGCGACTCGAAACCCGCACAGTGCGGGCTTCGGACAGCCCCTTGAAGGAGATTTTTATGGCTAATGGCACTGTGAAGTGGTTCAACGCGGAAAAGGGCTTCGGCTTCATCGAGCAGGAGGGTGGCGGCCCCGACGTCTTCGCCCACTACTCGAACATCAACGCCAACGGCTTCCGCGAGCTGCTCGAGGGCCAGAAGGTCGAGTTCGACGTCACGCAGGGCCAGAAGGGCCCGCAGGCCGAGAACATCCGCCCGCTGTAGTTCTTCCGCCACGGCACCCGCCTGGCAGCGAGGGGCCCGCACCGCGTACACGACGCGCGGTGCGGGCCCCTCGGCATGTCGCCGGACGCCTAACCCGTTCGGCCCCGGCGGCCGACCCGGGCGCGATCAGGTAGGCCCCGGCTTCACTGGTCGGAGTAGCTGAGGTCTCCCACCGTCCAGCTGTTGATGTCGGCGATCGCGATCCGGTACATGCCGCCGGCGTGCGGCAGTCCGTAGCTGCCCTGCAGGATGCGGGCGACATGCAGGTGAAGGTGCGTTGGGCGTCCGGCGGCACGAGGTGCCGAGCCTGTGCCGTCCGCACCGTCGGCGCTGGGCGGTGCGAACAGGGCGGCGAAGGGCTTCAGGTGCTCCGAGTCGGCCAGCACTTCGGCCACTCGCTCGTACCACAGGCTCTGGGGCGCGAGACGGCCGGTGATGACCGCCCCCGGGACGACTACGGTCAGGGGCATCTGGTTACTGCGCTCGGTCTCCACCATTGCGGCGATGTCGACGAGCAGCCCATCGGGGTTCGACATGCCTCCAGAGGATAGTGCCCCCTGGAGCCCGCACGCACGGACACCCCCCGGACGGGCCCAGCGTTCGGCGGTGATCCGCTCGGACTGCACGCCCATCGCGGCGGCGCGTGCCAGTGCGCCCGAGAGGGGGCGGACCATCACCGTGAACCCCGGGTAGGGCTTGAAGACCACGGGGCCGGCGAGGCGATGTCTCGCCTCGCCGGTCACCGAGGCGGGCCGTCTGTCGGGTATCCGTCAGCTCGATAAGGCCCGCAGGTGGCGCGACTCGATGGTCATCCCTGCGGAGCGTAGCCGCCGCCGAGTCGGCACTTCACCCGCCACCGCCTGTTCCGTACCGTGGCAGTGGCGCACTGGCGGACTAAACCACGCGGAGGACACCATGGCCTACTACGTCGTCGAGTACACCTTCACCCCCGACCGCCGCCACCTTCGGGTGCGGCCCACCCACCGGGAGTACCTGGCCGTCCTGGCCGAGCGGGGCAGCATCGCGTTGTGCGGACCGTTGGTCCGTGACACCGGCGGGCTGCTGATCTTCCGGGCCGCGAGCGAGGCGGAGGTGCGGGAACTGGTGGACGGCGACCCGTACATGCGGGAGGGCGTGCTGGACGGCGTTCGCATCGAGGAGTGGGACCCGGTGATCGGCTCACTGATCGGACAGCTCGACGGGTGACCGCTCGGTGACCTTGACGGTGTAGGACAGCGGTCCTCGGCGGAGCACGTCGATCCGGACCCCCGTGGTGGGATCGGCGAAGGACTGACCGGGCTGGTACGCGGCCGTGTCGGGGACGGTCCGGCCCGTCAGCGGGTGGCACCCGGGTCGCCGCTGACCACCTGGACGGGACCGTGGCCGGTCTGGGTGGAGGTGTCCACCCTGTGGATCAGCACGCGCGGGCGGCGCTCCCCGCGGTGAGCGGCGTGGAGCGGCCGGTGCCGGTCACTCGACCTCGTAGAAGCCGTCCCCGTCCAGGTAGCGCGCCGTCAGGATGTCGTGCAGCACGGTGCTCTCCGTCTCGTGCACCAGGTAGACGCGCATCGGGTACGTCCAGTCGTCCACCGACCGGTGGATCCGGCCGCCGGGGCGGACGGTCAGGAGGAGGTCGTGGAAGCTGTCGAGGGCTTGCAGCCGCGCCAGCTTCGGGTAGTCGCGCAGGATGCCGGAGACCGGCGAGACCATGTTCACCAGCCCGGCGTGCCGGGGCAGTTCGTAGCCGCTCTCCCAGCGGGCCAGGAACCGATCCGGGTCCACGTACGCGTCGACGGTCCAGTCCAGCTGACTCTCGCCGATCGCGGCCTTCACCGGGACGTGGAGGTCGGCGCCGCAGGCCCGGGCGGCCGTCTCGATCAGGCGCGGCCCGTACGGGGTGAGTTTGAGTTCGGTGTGCGCGGGACCGTCGAGCACGCCCAGGGCGTCGAGGACCCGGCAGGTGTACGCGGCCAGCGCGTCCTGGTCGGCGCCGTGCCGGGGCAGCAGTGCGGCGCTGGCCCCCAGGTCGCGGACCCCGTTGGCGCTGATGTGGTGCATCTGCCAGATGTCGGTGACGTGGTGCCGGCCGCCCAGGCTCACGGTGTTCACGATGTACTCACCGCCGACGAGATACTCCTGGGCGAGCACCTCGCGGTTGCGGGCACCCAGGGCACTGTCGGCGCCGATCAGCGCCTCGAAGGCCGCGCGGACCTGCCCGGCGTCGTCGCAGAAGTGGATGCCGTCGTTGCCCGCGCTGCGGACCGGCTTCAGCACCACGCGGCCGCCGGCCTTGGCGTACCAGTCGAGCAGGGTGTCGAGGTCGGTGGCCAGGATCTGTTCGACGGCGGGGACCCCGGCCGCGCGCACGGTCTCCATCATCCGGAACTTGTCCCGGCGGGCGCTGCTCAGTTCCGTCCCGTTGGTCCGTAGCCCCAGGGCTTCGCTCAGGACGTCGGCCAGTTCGACGCCGCTCTCGATCCCCGGCAGCACGCACCCCGGCGCGAGCCGGGCGACGGCCTCGGCCGTGCGCGCGGCATCCCCGTCGTGCACCACCTCGGCGACGAAGTCGTCCGGCCGGAAGCTGCGCTCGTACGCGGGGTTGGTGGTGGCGGCGCTGCGGATGTGGACGCAGTCGAAGCCCCGCTCCCGGAAGATCGGGGCGAGGCAACGGCCGCTGGAGTAGGCGTCGACGATAGCGACGACGCGGCGGGCGGGCGGCTGGGCGGTCATGCGGACCTCATTGTCGTCAGGGATGTCGGGACGGCGTTCCGTACGGCACTCGGGGCACGCTCGGGGCGGCGCCCGTGCGGCGTCAGGGCAGTGCGAGGCCGGTGTGGTGGGCGAGGAACGCGAGGGTGTCGGCGGCCAGCGCGGCCACCCGGGTGGTCGACCGGCCCCGGTGCCCCACCTCGGACTCGCTGCGCAGCAGGACCGGCGCCGTCCCGCTGGTGGCGTGCTGGAGCGCGGCGCACATCTTCCGCGCGTGCATCGGGTCGACCCGCGCGTCGTTCTCGGAGACGGTGAACAGGACGGCCGGGTACGACTCCCCCTCCCGCACGTGGTGGTACGGGGAGTAGCCCAGGAGCCAGTCGAGTTCCTCGGGGTCGTCCGCGGATCCGTACTCGCCGGCCCACAGGTGCCCGAGCCCGAAGTGCTCGTACCGGACCATGTCCAGCAGCGGTGCCTCGCAGACCACGGCCCCGAAGAGGGCGGGCCGCTGGGTGAGTGCGGCGCCGACGAGCAGGCCGCCGTTGGAGCCGCCATGGATCCCGAGCCGGGCCGGGGTGGTCCAGCCGCCGTCGACCAGGGCCCGCGCGGCGGCGTGGAAGTCGTCGAACACCTGCTGCTTGTGCTCGCGCATCCCCGCCCGGTGCCAGTCCTCGCCCTCCTCGCCGCCGCCGCGCACATGGGCCACCGCGTAGACGCCGCCGGCCTCGACCCAGGCCAGGACCGACGGGTCGTAGGCGGGGACCAGGGAGGAGCCGAACCCGCCGTAGCCGAAGAGGATCGTCGGCCGCGGCCCGTTGCGGTCGGGCGGCTCGACCACCAGCATGCGGACCGTCGTGCCGTCGGTGGAGCGGTAGGAGACCTGCGAGCTCCGTACCTCCGGGACCCGCACCAGGCCGGGGGCGGCCGCCCAGACGCCGGTAGTGCCGGAGCGCGCGTCGTAGCGCAGGATCGACCCCGGCGACGTGCTGTCGGTGTAGGAGAACCAGGCCTCGTGGCCGCCCTCCGGCCGTTCGTGGAGGCCCCCGATCGCCCCGACGCCCGGCGTCGGCACGGTGCCGAGGCGCTCGCCGGTCTCCAGGTCGTGGACCGTCACCTCGTTGACGGCGTGCCGGGTCCAGCACACCAGCAGGCGCGGCCGGTCCAGTTCGGGGCCGTCCAGGATGGCGAAGTCGGTCAGCACCGCCTCCGGGTCCTCCGGCACAAGGTCGCGCCAGGACGCGTAGGAGAGGTCGGCGGGGGTGGCGACGCAGAGCCGCGAGCGCGGCGCGTCCCGGTCGGTGAACAGGTAGGCCCGGCCGTCGCGCCACACGTACAGGCCGGTGTCGGCGTCCTCCCCCACCTGGACGGGGCGGAACACCGGCTGCTGCGGCGTACCGGCGGAGAGGTCACCGAGCCAGAGGTCGCTGCGGTTCTCGGTGCCCCGGGACGCACCGAGGCTCAGCCAGCGTCCGTCCTGGCTGACCAGGATGCCGTAGTCGGTGCCGTCGGGGAGGCCCTCCCCGAACACCAGGACGTCCTCCCGCTCGGGATCGGTGCCGACCCGGTGCAGGTAGACCCGGCGTCCGCGAGCCGGCGCGACGGCGGTCGGTCCCTCCTCGTCGGCCGCCGGTCGCTCCTCGTCGGCGGCGGGCAGCTCGCGGACGTAGTAGTAGGCGGCGCCGCCGGGGAGCCAGGCGACGGCCGAGTGGCGGGTGCGCGGGATGGGGCCTTCCAGCAGGGCACCGGTGGCGACGTCCAGCACATGGAGGTGGGACTCCTCGTTGCCGCCCCGGGAGACCTTGTAGGCGAGCCGCCGCCCTTCGTGGTCCGGCTGCCAGGCATCCAGGGTGGTGCCCCCGGAGGGGTCCAGCCGCAGTGGGTCGAGGAGCACGCGCTCCTCCCCGGTGGGCTCCACGGTGAGCAGCACGGCACGCTCCTGGTCCGGCAGACGGCGGGTGAAGAACTGCCGCCGGCCCCGCCAGACGGGGGCGCCCACCGCGCCGGTCCCCAGCAGTCCGGCGATCCGCCCGCGCAGACCGACCCGGCCGGGCAGCTCGCCGAGGACGCGGTCGCACAGCTCGCGCTGCGCGGCGGCCCAGCGCCGGGTCTCCTCACTCCGAGGGTCCTCCAGCCACCGGTAGGGGTCCTCGACCACTCTCCCGTGCAGCTTCTGCGCCTCGGAACTCCGGTGTGCGGGCGGGTAGTCGAAGGTCACTGTCCGGCTCCTCGGCGGGTGGCTGCTCGACGGGTGGGGCCTCGGCGGGTGGCTGCTCGACGGATCGGGCCTCGGCGGGTGGCTGCTCGACGGATCGGGCCTCGGCGGGTGGCTGCTCGACGGATCGGGCCTCGGCGGGCGGCTGCTTCGGCGGCAGACGCTCGGCGAGGGTGTGGAACCCGCCGCCGAAGAAGACCAGGGGCGCCCGCCGCTGCCCGTACCGGTCCGGCTCGGTGCAGGAGGGGACGTCGGTGAAGGAGAGGACCTCGGCCAGGACGATCGAGTGGTCTCCGGCCGGGACGACCGTCCGCACCGCGCATTCGAGCCACGCGGTACCGGCCTCCAGCAGCGGGGCGCCGGTCTCCTTGCCCGGTCTCCAGGGGTGCCCGTCGAACTGGGCCTCGCCCGACGGCCGGTCGCGCTTGGCGAAGTGCACCGCGGTGTCCCGCTGCCCGGCCGAGAGCACGGTGATCCCCAGCGGGGCCTTCTCGGCGATCAACGCGTCCAGGCGCGAGCCGCGCTCGACGCAGACCAGGACGAGCGCCGGGTCGAGCGAGACGGTGACGAAGGAGTTGACCGTGGTGGCGTGCGGGATCCCGTCGTGGACCGTCGACGCAACCGTCACGCCGGTGGCGAAGGCCCGCCCCGCCTGCCGCACCAGCGGTGCGGCCGACGCCGGGTCGGGCCCGGACGCCCCGTACGCCGCCGCAGGGGTCTCGCGGTCCTCCGGGGCCCCGAGCGCGTCGGGCGCGTCGGGCGCGTCCGGGGCCCCGGGCGCCCGGTCCCCGTGGCGGCGCAGTGCGGCGGCGCCCACCAGGGCCGAGGCCAGCGCGGAGGCCGCGGCCACCAGCAGCAGGACGGTGAAGGAGCGCCGCACCGAGCCGGCGCCCGTGCCGAAGCCGGTGACCGCCATGAACAGCAGGATGCTCACCGTCACGCCGGCGAAGGTCCCGAGGGTGAAGAGCCCGGACACCCGGCCCGCCACCGCGACCGGCTCGTTCTCCAGGATCCGCGACTGGAAGAGCACCGCGAAGACCTGACCGGCCGCCAGCATGACGGAGCTGGCGGGGACCGCGACCCAGGCATTGGTCACGAAGGTCATGCAGGCCAGCGACCCGGCCACGACCAGGGCGGCGAGCACGCCGGGGCGCAGCCCCCGCTGCTTGCGCAGCCGCCCGGCGAGGGTGGCGCCGATGACCGCCCCGGTGCCGTTGGCGAGGTTGATCACGCTCAGCCAGGTGGCGCCGCCGCCGAGGAAGTCCCGGGCGACCACGTTCGGGTAGACGTTGATGAGCCCCGCGCCGGCGTTCAGCGCGAAGACGCTGACCAGCAGCAGCCTGCTGTTCCCGGTCAGCCGCGGCCTGCCGGAGCCGGCCGCGGCGGAACCGCGCCGGGCGCTCGTCACCGCGGGCGCCGGCATCAGCCGCAGGAGCAGCAGCCCGGAGACGACGAAGGTGGCGATGTCCAGCGAGGTCAGCGTGGGCAGGTCGCTGACCTGGAGCATCAGGGGCGCGGCGGCGGTGCCCAGGATGAACATCGACCAGTCGATCCTGGACAGCGACGCCAGTGCCGCGGGCAGCCGGTCGTCCGGCAGGACCCGCCGCAGGTAGGCGGTCTGCGAGGCGGTGAAGAACGGGGTCAGCAGGCTGAGGAACGCCATCACGCCGATGGTGGCCGCCGAGGTGAACCCGGCGCCGGCCGACACCACCACGAGCAGCACCGCGAGCACCGCGGCGCGCAGCGCGTCCAGCCCGATCAGCGTGCGCCGGGTGTCCCGACGGTCGGCCAGCGGGGCCAGCAGCCGGGAACCGAACAGGATCGGCAGGTACACCAGCACGATCGCCGTGGTGAGCACCGCGTTGGAACCGTGGTTCTGGTTGTAGGCGTAGTACACGACCCCGGTGCGGAACAGCCAGTTGCCGAACTGGCTGACCGCGTAGGCCGACAGCAGCGCACGGAGGGAACGGCGTTCGGACGGTTCGCTGCGCTCAGCGGGTGGCACGGTGGTGCTCCTTGTCGATGCCGGCGGTGCACGCACCCGTAAGCCGCGCGCTGATCAGACGGGGTCGGTCGGGGTCAGACAGGGTCAGACAGGGTCAGACGGAAGCCGATCGGATCCGATGGAAGCCGAGGGAAGCCGATGCGATCCGATGGGTTCCTGGGATCCGATGGGCTCCCGGCAGAGGTGCCGGAGCTGCGCTAATCCGCCGCGCCGGCCGAGGCTTTGGCGAGCCGGGCGTGCAGGTCGTCCAGATCGGTGGCGTCGGCGCCGCGCTCGGCGGCGAGTTCGACGTCCGCGCGGGCCCCTGCCGGGTCGCCGAGTTCGAGGCGCAGCACGGCTCGGTTGTAGGCGTAGTCCGGGTCGTCGGAGAGTTGGACCGCGCGGTCGAGGCAGGCCAGCGACTCCTGCGGGCGGCCGCTCGCGTGCAGGACGTGGGCGAGGTTGTTCCAGGCCTCGGTGAGCTTGGGGTTGCGGGCCACCGCGGTCCGCAGGCTCTCCTCCGCCTCGTCCGCGCGCCCGAGTTCGGACTGGGCCAGGCCGCGGTTGCTCCACGCCTGGGCGTTCTTCGGGTCGTGGTAGACGGCGGCGTCCAGGCTGACGAGTGCTTCGGCGGGGTTGCCCCGCTTGAGGTGGAGCACCCCGAGCCCCAGGTGCGCCCGCGCCTCCCCGGGCTTGAGTTCCACCACGCGCCGGAAGTCGCGTTCCGCGCTGTCCGAGTCCCCCCGCTGGACGTGCAGCCGGGCCCGGTTGAGGTGGGCCTCGTAGTACGGCGGGCACAGGGCGATGGCCCGCTCGTAGTACTCCAGCGCCTCGTCGAACCGGCCGGTGCGCTGCAGCATGTTGGCCAGGTCGTTGGCGTACTCCCCGTAGTTCGGGTCGAGGCCGATGGTCCGCTGGTAGACCTCGTAGGCCTTCGGGAAGTCCTTGACCATTTCGTGGATCTGCGCGGTGTTGTAGACGAGGATCGACTGGTGCAGCGCGTACTTCTCGTCGCCGTAGATCTTCTGCATCCGGTCCATGCCCTCGGTGCAGAGCGCGAGCGCCTCGTCCATTCGTCCCTGCCGGGCGCGGATGTAGGCCAGGGCGTTCTCCGCGAAGACCTTGATGTACTCGAATTTGGGGTGGTCCTGGAATTCGGTGCCGAGCTTCTCCAGATTGAGCAGGGCGAAGCGTTCGGCGGTGTCGAGGTCGGGCGGCGACTGGTAGCGGCCGTGTGCCATGCTCTGTGAATAGAGCACGGTGGGTGTGTAGAGGCTCTGCGGGAAGTGCTGGTAGAAGGCGTCCAGATACGGAATGGAGACGTGCGCCAGTCCGAGCGAGTACAGCACGAAGGACATCCGCAGGTAGACCAGGTTGTGGGTCTGCCCGCCGCCGGGGAGGGTGCGCAGCTGGGGGTCCGCCCAGAAGCGCGAGAAGAGGTCGAACCAGGTGTCGTAGAGGCCGATCTCCTGGAGCGAGATCGACAGCGGGGCGAGCGCCACCATCCGGTCGGCGGCGTCGCGCAGGCCGAGGTGGTGGACGGGGTGGAGGACCTCCTCCGGCTCTCCGGCGAGTCCGGCGAGCACCTCCCGGTGGACCCTCTCCCTGGTGCCGCCGTCGTACGTCTCGTAGTTGCGCAGCACGATCGGGTCGTCGTCCGCGCAGTGCGCCCGGACGTACCGCTCCAGCAGCTCGTACCTGGGCCGCTCGCCGAGCAGGCTCAGGTAGAGGTCGAGGTGGGTCTCGAAGGTCAGGTAGTCCGGCAGCGAGACCTTGGCGTCGAGGCACCGCAGCAGCGCCGAGAGCCGGGCCGGCCTGCCCTGCGACAGCCGCCACAGGTGGTCGAACTGCTTGGCGGCCAGGGCCCCGTAGCCCCAGGCCTCGATGAGTTCCCGGGCCTCGTCCTTGGAGAGCGGCGGCAGTACGGCCTGTGCGGCATGCTCGACGAGGCCGATGTCCGGTTCGCCGTTGACCAGCAGGACGATCCGCAGCCGGCGGCAGAGCGTGCGGCGGCGGGCGACGATGTCGAGGAACCGCATCACCGTGGGAGAGAGCCGCTCGGCGTTGTCGATGACCAGGGTGTGCGGCTGCCCGTCCCGGGCGAGGAAGCCATCCAGGAACTCGTACACGCCGTTGAGCAGCTTGTCCTGGTACTCGTGGAAGTAGAACCTGGTCCGCTCGTCGCGGTCGGCCACGCCGGTGAGGTCCTTCGGCATCCGGTAGGCCGGGGACTCGCGGTGCGGGAAGAGCCGCTTCAGCGACTGCTCGGCGGCCGCGACCAGTTCGGGGGCCTCGGCTTCCGCGACGGCGATCGCCCGGTCCAGCAGGGGCTGCAGCCCGGCCAGGTACCCGTGGCTCAGTTTGTCGCCGTTGCCCTCCACCGCGGTACCGGCGGCGCGCCCGTTCGCCCCGGATTCCAGCCAGGCGCGCACCGTGTCGGCCTTTCCGCTGCCGTCGGGCGCGGTGACCAGGAGGAACAACGGGCCGTCCGGGTCCGCGGAATCCAGTCGCCTGTCCGCCGTGTCCAGCTCACCGAAGAAAGCGGCGCGCACCCGCGAATGAAGAGCAGTCATACTGGATTCTCCCGGTCTCCCGAATCGTCGCGTCCGTGGTAGTGGGAGGCCCCGTGAAGGACCTCCCACCGAATTCGCCTTAACCGGCGACGTACGGCGTGGTGGTGCGCACGGTGTCCTGCTTCTCCGCGACCTTGACCTTCATCCTTGTCACCTCCTCACCCTGTCGTGGGCACCCGGGCGATGGCATCGGGCGCCCACAGCGTGCAACTGGAGACATGATCATGTCAAGGCATTCATTCGATTATTGACGCCTTTTCCCGGAACTCCGATAGCGATCGAACAATCTCCGCCGGCCTTCTGCGCGCCCGCGGTGATACGGGCGATGTTCACGCGACGGAAGGGGCTCGTGGTGGAGATGCCGCGGTCGGCAATCCGAAGCCGGTACGGGCCCGCCGTCGGGGCGACGGCCGCCTCGCCTCACGCCGCCGGGCCCCGGTGCCGCCACCGCACCGGGTCGAGGGCCGCCGCCGTACCCGGAGCGGTCGACGCCGGGGCCCGGTACCCGGCGCTGCCGAGCACCAGCATCTCGCCGTCTCCCGGCTGGAACTCGTACGCCACCCGTTCCACCCGGCTGCCGATGCCGACGCCCGCCAGCTCCTCCCGCAGCCGCTCCAGCCCCCGGTACCGCTCCCCGGTGTCGTACACCATGACCGGGAAGAGCCGGACCTCCCGCCGGGCCACCCGGGCGAGTTCCAGCAGCGCGGCCCGCACCGCCTCCCTGCCGAGCCGGTTGCCGTACGAGAAGACCAGGTGCGAGCTGAGCACCAGGTCGAAGGAGTCGTCGGGGAAGGGGAGTTCGGGCAGCGCCCCGGCGGCGTAGCGCTCCGGGCGGGCGGCGATGTCGGCCCGGAACAGCCGGGCGTTGGCGGTCCACTGCCGGATCATGTCGTCCGCGTCGGCGTACCAGGACCGGGACCAGCCGGTGGTCTCCCGGACCAGGAGGTCCCGCTTGAAGCTGGTCTCCCGTTCGACCAGCAGGCCCAACTCCTCGCGGTGCACGGCGTATTCGCGGTCGACGGCGACGGCGTCGATGCCCTGCCGGCCGGCTTCCGCGACGAAGCTCGCCGCGCCGCCCGGGCAGTCCAGGACCCGCTGGGCGAGGTCGCGGTCGGTGAGCGCGAACATCGCCCGGTACTCCGCGAAGGAGCGGGCACTGACCAGCACGGTTCAACCCCTTCCGACGAACGGCATGGTGGTCGGCAGCACCACCAGGGACTGGATGGTGGTGTCCGGCGGCTGCGAGGCCATCAGCAGCAGCGCGTCGGTGAAGCGCTCGACCGGGATGGTCGCCTCCACCGCCATCGAACCGTCGGCCTGCATCGCGGCGGGCTGCGGCCCGCCGTCCGTCGGGGTGACGTTGCCGACGTCGATCTGCCCGCAGGAGATGCCGTACGGGCGGCCGTCCAGGGCGAGTACCTTGGTGAGGCCGAGGACGGCGTGCTTGGCCGCCGTGTAGGCCAGGGAATTGGGGCGCGGCACGTGGGCCGAGGGTGCGCCGTTGTTGATGATCCGGCCGCCCTGCGGGCTCTGGGCGCTCATCAGCCGGAAGGCCTCCCGGGCGCACAGGAAGCTGCCGGTCACGATGGTGTCCAGGACGCGGTTCCAGTCCTGGAAGGGCGTGTCGGTGATGGGCCGGCGCGGGGCGGCGGCGCCCGCGTTGTTGAACAGCAGGTCGAGCCGGCCGTAGCGGTCGCGGACGGCGTCGAACAACCGGGCGACCTCCTCGGGGCTGCGGATGTCGGTCGGCACCGCGAGCACGCGTTCCGGGTCGACGGCCGCGAGCGTGGCGGTCTCCTCCAGCGCGTCCTTGCGGCGCCCGGCGAGCACCACCGTCCAGCCGGCGCCGAGCAGGGCGAGCGAGGAGGCCCGGCCGAGGCCGCTGCCGCCGCCGGTGACCAGCGCCACCTTCGGGTTCACGGCGTCCACGTCTCCCCCTCGTTGAGCCAGATCCGCAGCATCCGCCGGGCGTACCGGCCGGGTTCGTCCAGGTACGCCGAACGCCCGTGCAGCACCCGGCTGTTGCGGATGATCAGCAGGTCCCCGGCGGCCATCGGCAGGCCGAAGGCGATCTCCGGCCGGTAGAGCACCTCGTCCAGCACGCCGAGCGCCTCCCACTGACGGTCGGTCAACTCCGGTCCGCCACGGTCGGGCGAGGAGCGGACGGTGCGGGTCTGGTAGTAGCAGCCGATCGTGCCGTCCTTCCGGGGGTACAGGATCGGGGTGACGACCAGCTGCGGGCCGGCCCGGCCGGTGCGGTCGAAGGTCCAGTCCTCGCCGAGGGTGACCAGGGCGTCCGGCCGCTCCCGGCCGATCAGGTCGTGGACGTGCCGGGCGCTCGCCAGCTTGGTCAATCCTCCGCCACGGTAGGCGGGTTGGAGGCAGAGCAGGATCAGCAGGTCGCAGGTGTCGCAGTGGAAGCCGAGTTCGGTGTTGCCGTCGCCGTCCTGGTCGCGAAGCACGGAGGTGAGGTCGCCGCGCCCGTTCTGCGGGACGATCCGGCCGTAGTCCCGGAGCAGGAAGGCGAGCGCCTCGGTGATCTCCTGCTCGGGCCGGTCCGGGTCGACCACGTTGGCGAGGTGGGTGAGCCCGACCGAGTCGACGCTCTCCCGGACGAAGGCCCGCAGCCGCTCGCGCACCGGCTCGGCGGCACCCCAGCGTCCGGCCCGGGCGTCGGCCCACAGCAGGTCCCGTTCGTCGTCGCCCAGCGGCAACGACCACATCTGCCGCCTCGCCTCCAACTCCAGGCTGTTCCAGCCGATTTCGGTCACAGTGTGCTCGTTCACTACGCCTCCTCGGGCCGGGCCCCGGCCGCGACGGCCTTGGACCAGAGTGCCAGTGCCTCGTCGGTCTGCGCGGCCGTGACGACCAGCGCGGGGATCATCCGGACCACGTTGAGGTGGATCCCGCAGAGCAGGAGCAGCAGTCCGAGGTCGGCGGCGGCCTGCTGGACGCGCAGGGCGGCCGCCGGATCGGGCGAGCCGTCCGGCCGGCAGAACTCGCTGGCCGCCATCAGCCCGAGGCCCCGGACGTCGCCGATGCCGGGCGCCCCGGCGGCGACCGCCCGCAGGCCGTCCAGCAGCCGGACGCCCTGTTCGGCCGCGTTCTCCACCAGCCGTTCCTCGCGCAGCACGTCCAGGGTGGCCAGCGCGGCGGCGCAGGCCAGCGGGTTCCCGCCGTAGGTGCCGCCCTGGGAGCCGGGCCAGGCGCGCCGCATCAGGTCGGTCGGCGCGGCGAGCGCGGACAGCGGCAGGCCGCTGGCCAGGCCCTTGGCGGTGATCAGGACGTCGGGCCGGAAGTCCTCCTCGTGCGGGCGGGCGGGCTCGTGCTGGTGGGCCCAGAACCGGCCGGTACGGCCGAAGCCGCTCTGCACCTCGTCCACGACCAGCAGGAAGCCGTGCCGGTCGGCGCGCTCGCGCAGTCCGGCGAGGAACCCGGCCGGGGCGGGGACGTAGCCGCCCTCGCCGAGCACCGGTTCGACGAACAGGGCCGCCGTCTCGGCGGGCGCGGAGACGGTGGCCAGCACCTCGTCCAGCCCGCGCAGGGCGTGCGCCACCGCCTCCTGCTCGGACAGGCCCAGCGAGAGCCGCAGCCGGAAGGCGGCCGGGAACGGCGCCACCGCGACCCCGGGCACCAGCGGGCCGATGCCCGCCCGGTAGCGGATCCCGGCGGTGCTGAGCGAGGCCGCGCCCATGGTGCGGCCGTGGAAGGAGCCTTCGAACACGATCACGTTCGGCCGCCCGGTGGCGTGCCGGACCAGCCGCAGCGCCGCCTCCACCGCCTCGGTGCCGGCGGTGGCGTAGCACACCGAGTCCAGGCCTGGCGGCAGCACCTCACCCAACCGTTCGGTGAGGGTGAGCAGTTGGTCGTGCAGCACGGTGGTGTACTGGCCGTGCAGCAGCCGGCCGGCCTGTTCGCGGACGGCCTCGACCACCCGGGGGTGGCAGTGGCCGGTACTGGTCACCCCCACGCCGGAGGTGAAGTCGAGGTAGCGGCGGCCGTCGGCGTCGTAGAGGTGGAGGCCTTCGCCGCGCACGGCGACGACGGGGGTGGCCTGCTTCAGTACGGGGGAGAGCTGGGACAACGGAGTCTGCCTTCTCTCGGAGCCTGTCGGATCGGAGCCTGTCGGATCGGAGCCTGTCGGATCGGAGCCTGTCGGATCGGAGCCTGTCGGATCGGAGCCTGTCGGACGGGTCGAGCGGTTCGGGTCGAGGCGGGCCGGGCCGGGCCGGGTCAGCGGGGTGGCAGGTGGCCCGCCTCCGCCGCCCAGGTCTGCGCGGCGGACCACCACTGCCGGGTCGGCGCGCTGAAGCGCACGCCCAGCCGGTCCAGCACCGAGGTGGTGTACGCGCCGTCCACCCGGACGTTGCGCTCCTCCTGCTGGGCCCAGGCGGCGGCCAGCCGGGCGGCCGTCGGGTGCTGCCGCTCGACCCGGGCGAGGGCGGCGGCGAAGGTCGCGTCGTCGGTGAGCCGGACCGGGTGGCCGTGGGCGGTGAGCCAGCCGACGAGTTCGTCGTGCGGCGTCTCGTACGGGGTCTCGACGTGGTAGGCGCCGGGTGCCGCGTACGGGTCGAGGGCGATCGCGGCGATCCCGGCGGCCACCGTGTCGACGTGCGAGAACGCGAAGGCGGTGGCCGGCCGGCTGGGGGCGGCGCCGGCCAGCAGGTAGCCGCGGACCAGCTGGTAGATCCGGTTGTCGCCGAGGTTGGCCTGGAAGGCGCCGGTCCGGCTGTGCGCGGCGATGTGGCCGCTGCGGTACAGGTAGGCGGCGTGCCCGGTGGCCGCCCAGGCCCGGACGGCCTGCTCGGCACGGTACTTGGAGCGTTCGTACGGGGTCCGGAAGTGCTGACCGATCCACAGGTCCGCCTCGCTGAACCGGCGCGGCGGGCCCTCCACCCCGCCGGACACGGCCAGCGTGGAGACGTGGTGCAGCCGGGCTCCCGGGGCGTGCTCCTCGACCCAGCCGAGCAGTCGGCGCACCGCCGTGTGGTTGGCGCGCTCCAGCTCGTCGGGCGAGGCGACCAGCCGGACGTCCGCGGCCGCGTGCACCACGATCCGGGCGTCCCGGGCCCGCTCCAGCCCGGCCGGGGAGAGGCCGAGGCCGTCGCGGTCGAGGTCCCCGGCGACGACGTGGGCCCGCTCGCCGGCCAGCCGCCGTACGGCCGCGGCGTCGTCGGCGGCCCGCACCAGGCAGGTGACCACCGCGCCGCGCCGCCGGAAGGCGTCCAGCAGGTGGCGGCCGAGGTAGCCGGTGGCGCCCGTGAGCAGCACCCGGGCGGGTTCGCGGACGGCGGCCCGGGCGGTGGGCGCCACCCGGGCGTGCAGCAGCTGCCCGGAGGTGGAGAGCGGTGAGCGGACGGGCCGGGCCGCGGTGGGCCCGGCGAGGGCGGTGGCGAAGCCTTCGAGGATCCGCCGGGCGGCCGGGTGCGCCATGGCGGGCCGGCCGTACACCAGGTCGGCGACCAGCCGCTGCTCCACCACCCGTGCGGTGAGCCGCAGTCGGTACAGCGGGTCACCGCCGGTGCAGCGGGCCGCACCGGCCTGCTCGTCGGCGACGGTCCAGTCCAGCGCGGGCTCCTCGGGCAGCCGGAAGGTGCCGAGGAAGTTGAAGCCGACGTCCGGGCGCGCGCCGGGTGCGTCCATCGGCCGGACGGGTGTCTCGCGCAGCCGCCGCGCCGTGTCCGCCGGTCCGGCGGCGGCTGAGGGGTCCAGGACGACGTGCTTGACCGCGGTGAACCAGCCGACGGTGTCCAGGTGTTCGCCGGGGTCACCGCCGGTGTCCCGGCCATGGGTCTCGACCTCCACCGCGAGCCGGGGCTCGCCGCGCCAGTCGGCGACGGCTCCGGCGAAGGCGTCCAGCAGGACGGCCTCCAGCCCGGCCCCGCCGCCGTGCGCGGCGACCAGTCGGGCGGTGGCGGCGGCGTCCAACGCCCAGCTGAGCGCGGCCGGTCGGGTGGGCGCCCCGGCGTCGGGAGCGGCGGGAACAGGAGCAGCGAGATCGGGAACAGCGAGATCGGGAGCAGCAGGAGCAGGAGGGACTGCGGCCGCCCACTGGTAGAAGTCGCCCGTGGGCGGCGGCTCGGCCACCCCCGGAGCGGACACTTCCCCGTCGAGCACCGCCCGGTACGCCTGGGCGAGGTCGTCCAGCAGGATCCGCCAGGACAGCCCGTCGACCACCAGGTGGTGGGCGATCAGCGCGAGCCGCTGGTCGGTGCCGGGCGGGCCGGTGAACAGGTGGGCGCGCAGCAGCCGGCCGGCCGCCGGGTCGAGGCTGCGGTGGAGTTCGGTGCAGACCCCGGCGACGGTGTCGGCGATCGCACCGGCGGCGCGGGGGATGCGGGAGTGGGAGAGCGGGTCGAGGTCGGTGACGGCGAGCGGTTCGCCGGGGCCGTCGGGGCGGACGGGTCGGCGCAGCGCCGAGTGGCGTTGCAGGACGGCCGTGAGGGCCGCCGCGAGCGCGGCCGGGTCGACGGTGGCGCGGCAGCGCAGCAGGACGGACTGGTTCCAGTGCCGCAGGTCGTCGACCGACCGCTGCTGGTACAACCACCTCTGGGCGGGGGCGAGTTGGCCGCCACCGCTCTGCTGCGTCGGCCCAGCGGCAGCGCCGACGGGCACGGCCACCGCGGCCAGCCCGGCGGCCGTCGGGTGCCGGTAGAAGTCCTCGTAGGCGACCCGCAGTCCGGAGCGCCGCAGCAGGGCGATGGTGCGCATGGCGAGGATGGAGTCCCCGCCGAGGCCGATCACGTCCGCCCGCGGTCCGACGGCGGGCAGTCCGAGCGCGCCGGCCCAGAACCGGGCGATCTCCCCGGCCAGGCCGTCCGCGGCCGGCTCCGCCGACTCGGCTCGGGCCTCGACCAGGTGGTCCACCAGCTCGCCGAGCCGGGCCCGGTCCAGCTTGCCGTTCGCCCCGTACGGGAAGTCCGGCAGCACCAGGATCGGCTGCGGCACGGAGTAGCCGGGGAGCCGGTCACGCAGGTGGTCGACCAGCCCGGCCACCTCGACGGACGGGTCCAACAGCCGCACCGTGCCGATCAGTTGGTTTCCGAGCGCGGCCTCCCGCAGCAGCGCCGCGGAGCCGGCCACCCCCGGGTAGCCGTCCATCGCCCGCTCGACCTCGGCGAGGTCGACCCGGTACCCCCGGACCTTCACCTGGCGGTCCACCCGGCCGAGGAACACCAGCTGCCCGTCGGCCCGGCGGCGGCACAGGTCGCCGGTGCGGTACGTGCGCCGGCCGTCCCGCCGGACGAAGCCCCGGGCGGTCTCCTCGGGCCGTCCGAAGTACCCGGCGCTGACGCCCCGCCCGCCGATCAGCAGCTCCCCCGCCGTACCGTCGGCCACCGCCCGCCCGGAGCCGTCGACCAGGGTGAGCTGTACCTCGCCGATCCCGCTGCCGATCGGTACGGTCGGTTCCCCGTCGGGCAGTTGGCGGGCGGTGGTGGCCAGGAAGCAGGTCGCGCCGACGGTGGTCTCGGTCGGGCCGTAGTGGTTGACCAGCCGCTCGGTGACGCCGCCGTCGAGCAGGGCGGCGGCGAGCGGGCGCGGCAGGGCCTCGCCGCCGAGCAGCAGGGTGCGCAGCGGCGGGGTGCCGGCCGGGCGGCCCTCCAGCAGGGCGGTCAGGTGCGAGGGGGTCGTCTTCAGGGTGTCGGCCCCGGCGCGGCGCAGGGTGGCCCAGAAGGCCGCCGGGTCGCGCACCTCGTGGTCGGGGACCACGTGCACGGAGCCGCCGGTGGCCAGGGCGAGCAGCCAGGCGGTGTGGCCGAGGTCGGCGGCGAGCGTGGTGACGTGGGCGAGGACGGGGGCGTCGGCCTCGGTGAGTCCGAGCCGGTCGGCCAGCGCGTGCGCGTAGTGGACGGCGTTGGCGTGGGTGACGGCCACCGCCTTGGGTTCGCCGCTGGATCCGGAGGTGAAGGACAGGTACGCCGGGTCGTCCCCGGTGGGCTCGTCGCCCGACCAGGACGGATCCGCCGGGGGGAGGCCCAGGACGTCCACCACCTCCCGGCGGGGCCCGTCGAACCCGTCCTCGGTGGCGAGCACCCGCCCGACCCCGACGGCCGCCAGCCGCCGGGCCAGGTCGGCCGCCGTCCAGCCCGGATCGGTCAGTACGGCGGCGGCGCCGGAGCGCAGCACCCCGTGCAGCAGCACCAGCATCCGGGCGTCCCGGGGCCCGAGCAGGGCGACCCGGTCGCCGCGCCCGGTGCCGCCGGCGGCCAGTCGGGCGGCGATCCGCCCGGCCGCGGCGTCCAGGGTGCGGTGGTCGAGGGTGTGGCGGCCGTCGCTGACGGCGGGCCGGTCGGGGTGGGTGCGGGCGAGGTGGGTCAGCAGCGCGCTGAGCGAGCCGGTGGCGGGCGTGGACCGGACGTGCTGCGTCGCGGATGTCACGCCGGTTCGTCCCCCGTCCGGATAGGGGCGTCCGGTGGGGCGAGGTCGGCCCACCGGGCGAGGGCGTCCGGCGCGGCGAGGTCGGCCGGGTCGCCCGCCAAGTACCCTTCCAGCTCCGTCTGTTCGGTCAGCCGGCCGGCCAGCTCCCAGGCCAGCATGCGGTGCAGTCCGTCGACGTGGATCAGCCGGTGACCGACCGCCAGACCCGCGTAGTCGGGGTGGTCGACCGGCGCGGTGGCGAGGTAGAGCGCACTGAAGGGCGCCCGGCGGAGCAGCCGCAGCTTCGCCGAGCAGACCGGGTTGGCCGCCGCCCAGTCAACGCCACCGGTGCGGACGCGTTCGGCCGCGTCGGCGACGGTCAGCCCGGTGCGCGGGACGAGTTCGAGGTCGCCGCCCTCGCTGAGGTGCCAGGGCAGCACGACGCCGAGGACGTCGGCCCGGGTGAGCCGGATCCGCCACCAGCCGCCGGGGATCACGGCGGCGCGTTCGAGGTTCTCCTCGCCGTACAGGTTGGTGTTCGCCTCGTGGGCCCGTTCCACCGGGTGGTCCCGCAGGTAGGCGTCGTGCACCTCGGAGTGGGCGACGGCGGTGACGATCTCCACGGCAGTGCTCCTCAGGCGGTTCAGACGGTTCCGGTGTACTCGGTGAAGTGGTGTTCCGCGAACAGGTCGGGCCACTGGCCGTCGGCCAGGTCCAGTTCGCGGGCCCGGGCGAGCATCCGCCGCCAGTGCGGCTTCACCGGGCGCCAGCGCGCCCCGACCTGGCAGTAGGAGGCGTCGATGAAGTAGCGGGGCCGGCCGGGCCCGTCGGGCGCCGGTCTGCGGGTGTGGAACAGCGCCGAGTTGAGCAGCACGGTGGTACCGGGCGGCAGCCGGTCGAGGACCACCTCGCCGGGCAGTTCGCCGGTGCCGTGGTGGGCGTAGGCGGTCTTGTCGGCGGCGGTGCGGTGCGATCCGGGCAGCACGGCCAGGCTGCCGACCCGCTCGTCCAGGCCGCCGAGGTAGTGCAGGGCGTGGACCATCAGCAGCGACGGGTCGGCGCCGTCGTTGGGCTCGCAGTCGTGGTGCCAGGGCTTGCCGGGGATGTCAGGGGCCTGGCGGTCGCTGTGCAGGTGGTGGAAGACGAAGTTCGGGCCGATCAGCCCGGTCAGCGCGCGCAGCAGCGGCGGGTGGGTGAGCAGCTCGCCGTGGGCGGGGAGCTCCAGTTCCAGCACCGGGGGCGGACCGTGCCGTTCGGGGTCGGCGCAGGCGGCGATCGAGCGGGCCCGCAGGCCCTCGTCCACCCACCGGTCCACCTCGGGGGCGAGGCGTTCGCGCAGTGTCTCGGGGAGCAGCCCGGGCAGGACGAGGTAGCCGGAATCCAGGAACTGACGGCGGTGCTCGGTGTCGAGGGCCTCACGCCCCGTGGAGAACAGCGTCACCGTTCCGACCGCCTCCTTCCGGTCGACGGGACGCACAGCCGGTGCGTCGGGTGCGAGCACAACGGGACTCGGTACGGGCAAGGGGGCTCACGGGTCCGTCCAGACTTCGGGTGGCGGCGGTAACGCCCGTCGTCGCCACGGCCAGCTGGGATCGCGGTCACCACGAAGAGGCACGCAATGATCACGCAAGGTGATCCGCCCCAGGAGTATGAACCGGCCATCGCGTCCACGACAAGAGCAAAGCCAACCCGTCGACACCTTCCCGCCACCGTGCCGTTCAGCTCCGGCCACCAGTTGATTCCCTCCCCAGCGGAAACGCCGGCGCTCTCCCGCCCCGATGATTCGCCGTCGGAACAGCCGATGCGGCAGAGTTGCGCCATGAGCGTCGACGCCCGGAGTCTCCAGCACAGCCCAGGTCCGGCCAGGCGGCGGCCGGTCCAGCAGCGCAGCCAGGAGCGGTACGGCCGCATCCTGGACGCCTGCGCCGGACTGCTGGACGAGGTCGGGGCGACCGCGCTCACCACCAAGGAGGTCGCCCAGCGCGCCCAGGTGCCGATCGGCACCCTGTACCAGTTCTTCGCCGGCAAGGAGGACCTGCTGGCCGCCCTGGCCGCCCGCAACCTCGACCACTACCTCCAGCGCCTGGACGCCCTGCTGGCCCGGTCCGCCCCGGTCGGCCCGGCCGGGTTCACCGACCTCGCCGTGGAGGAGTTCGTCGCGATGAAGCGCACGGTGCCCGGCTTCGGCCAGGTGGACTTCGGGCTGGCCGGCACGGTCGTGCCGTCCGGGGTGCGCGACGAGACCCACCTGCTGGACGCGGGCGTGGACAACAACACCGCCGTCGCCCTGCGGCTGCAGGCGCTCGGCGGCGAGCTGTTCGAGGCGGGCGACCCGGCGGCCACCACGCTCGCCCTGCGGGTCGCCCTGGAGGCGGCCGACGCGGTGCTCAAACTGGCCTTCCGGGGGGACCCCCAGGGCGACCCGGCCCTGATCGCCGAGTGCAAGCGGCTGGTGCGCGGTTACCTCGCGCAACAGCTGCCCGTCCGCTGACGCCCGGCCCACCGGCCCCGCGGAGCCCGTCCGTCCGAGCCGTTGCGAGGCCGTCGCCCGCGCAGCACAGTGGATAGCGGAACGGCCGTACGATCCGAGGAGCAGACCATGCACGCAGCGGTAGGTGACCAGCTCCACATCCACAGCAGAGCGGTGGGCATGACCGACCAGAAGGGCGAGATCATCGAGGTGCGCGGCGCCAACGGCGAACCGCCGTACGTGGTCCGCTTCGACGACGGCCACGAGGGCCTGATCTACCCCGGCCCCGACTGCAACATCGAATCCCGCCTGGCGGAACGCTGACCCACTCCCCCACCATCCCGCGCCGGTCCCGGGCGAGGTGGTGAGGAGCGGTGTCCGCACCGACGCCCCCTCTGCCCGGGGCGCTCGCCGGGCTCGCGCCACTGCTGGACCACTACGGGTACCTGGCGGTGGCGCTGCTCGTGCTGCTGGACAACTGCGGCATCCCGGTGCCGGGGCAGACCATCCTGGTGCTCGCCTCGGTCTACGCGGGCACCGGACACCTGGACTTCGCCGCCGTGCTGCTGATCGCGGTGGTCGCCGCCACCCTCGGCAACAGCCTGGGCTACCTGATCGGCCACACCGGCGGGCGCGCCTTCGTCCACCGCTGGGGCCGCTACGTGCTGCTCACCCCGGCCCGGATGGAACGCGCGGACGGCTTCTTCGCCCGGCAGGGCGGCAAGGTCGTCACGGTCGCCCGCTTCGTGGACGGGCTGCGCCAGTACAACGGCATCATCGCCGGGACCACCGAGATGCCCTGGCGCCGCTTCGCCGTCTTCAACCTGCTCGGCGCCGTGCTGTGGACGGGCGTCTGGGGCACCTTCGGGTACGTCGCCGGGGCCAACATCGGGACGGTGTACCGGACGGCGGTGCGCTACCAGCTCTGGTTCGCGGTCGGGCTGGGCGTGCTGGTCGCGGCGCTGCTGCTGCGGCAGGTGCTGCGCTACCGGCGGCGGCGCCGCGAGGACGCCGGCGCCTCCGCCGACGAGCCCCCCGCGCCCCGCGAGTGACTGGGTCCCGTCCGGCCGGCCAGGGCCTAGCGCAGCGGGAACACCTCGAACGGCACCGCGAAGCGCGTCCCCAGCCGGGTGCCCGCGCCCCGGCCGAAGCCCTCCAGGAACTCCCGGGGCTCCGCCATCGCCCCGCCCAGTCCGGCGAGGTACGCCTTGTGCTCCGCCAGTGAGGCGACGCCCAGGTCGAAGGTGTCGGTGGTGTCCACCGCGTGCCGGGCCTCGGGGGAGGCGGCCGCCCAGATCTGCCGGACCCCGTTCCAGGGCTCGTGGCCCTCGTCCAGCAGCTCGCGGAAAACCCAGCGGTTCCCGGCGTCGCGCACGCCGTCCAGGGTGGCCCGGCCGACCGCGATGTGGTCGGCCTGGTTGAGGGACACCCCGCCGTAGGTGTCCCGGAAGTTGCCGGTGATCACGATGTCCGGGCGGTGCCGGCGGACCACCCGGGCGATGTCGCGGCGCAGCGGCAGGCCGTACTCGACCACGCCGTCCGGGTGGCCGAGGAACTCGACGGTCTCGACCCCGACGACCCGGGCCGAGGCGATCTGCTCGGCCTCCCGCAGCGGCCCGCATTCCTCGGGGTCGAGCGAGTCGATCCCGGCCTCGCCGCTGGTGACCATCACGTAGATCACCTGCTTGCCCTGGGCCGTCCAGCGGGCGACGGCCGCCGCGCCGCCGTACTCCATGTCGTCGGGGTGGGCGACGATCGCCACGGCGGTGCGCCAGTCCTCGTCGACGGGCTCGAAGGGCTCGAAGGTCTCGGGGGTCTGCTCGGTCATGCTGTTCCCTCTCCTGCGGCTCACACGGCTCCTGGTCGTACGGTCGTACCGCAGGTGACTCTAGAAGCTCGCCTCCCCACACGCCGTCGGACACCCTCCCCCGGGCGGGCGACAACCGGTGGACCGTCAGCTCGCCTCGGGGGCGAGCTGGGCGGCAGGTCGGGGTCGGGGCTGCGGCCAGCCGATCCGGGTGGCGCACAGGGAGACCACCGCGGCGGAGACGGCCACCGCGGCCATGCCCCAGACCAGGCTGGTGCCGCCGGCGATGAAGCCGATCACGGCGGGGCCGGCCAGCAGGCCGGTGGTGCCCATGGCTGCGACCAGGGAGAGCGCGTCCGGGCCCTGCCGGGCGGCGGCGACGTAGACGCACGGGGTGACGGCGGCGACGCCGAGGCCGACGCAGGCGAAGCCGAGCAGGGTCGGCACGACGCCGCCGGCCAGCAGGGCGAGCGCGAGGCCGAGGCCGGCCAGCAGGCTGCCGGCGCGCACGATCCGGCCGTCGCCGAGCCGGGTGCGCCAGCCGTCGGCGAAGATCCGGGCGCAGACCATCATCACCGAGACGACGGCGATGCCCAGCGGGGCGATCCCGGCGCCCGCGTGCACCACGTCCTTGAGGTAGAGCGCCGACCAGTCGTTCATCGCGCCCTCGGTGACGGTGCCGAAGACCATCGCCAGGCCCATCCAGAGCGTGGCCGCGGCGGGCAGGGCGAAGCCTCGGCGCCCCTTCTTCCGCTCCGTCGCAGCGGCGGCCTGCGGCGGCCCGTCGGCCAGCAGGCCCGGCCGGGCGGCCACCACCAGCAGCACCAGCAGCAGGGCGGCCAGGCCGAAGTGGACGGCGAGGGTGCCGGTGAAGGCGTTGACGCCGGAGGCCAGCAGGGCGGCCAGCAGCGAGCCGGCGCTGAAGGTGGCGTGCAGCCTGGACATCGTGGTGCGCTCGAAGCGGGCCTCCAGCGCGGCGCCCTGGGCGTTCATCGCGACGTTCAGGCAGCCGACCGCGACGCCGTCGCAGAACAGCACCAGCAGGGTGACCGGGTAGTTCGGCACCACCGACAGGGCCAGCAGGATCACCCCCAGGGCCAGCGCGGACAGCACCGAGAGCAGCCGGGAGCCGAGCCGCCGCATCAGCACCGCGACCAGCGGGAAGGACACCGCCGCGCCGATCCCGCAGGTCATCAGCAGCAGGCCGATCTGGGCCTCGCCCAGGTCGAGCCGGGCCTTGAGCGCGGGCACCCGGGAGACCCAGGTCGCGTACTGCAGTCCGAGGACGAAGAACAGTGCGCCGATGGCCAGTTGGGACCGGCGGAACTCGTCGCGTGCGGGGGAGGACATCAGCATCAGCCCACTTCGGCTCTGGGCGCGGATCCGGGGGTCGGATCCACGGGGTTCGGGGCGGCACGATCCAGCGGCTTCGCCATGTAGACCGCCTCGGCGCCGTAGCTCGCGGGCAGCCCGACCTCCGGCCGGGCGCGGTAGCCCAGCCGGGTCCACAGCACCTCGGAGCCGCGCACGGCGACCAGCGAGAGGGTGCGGTGGCCGGCCGCCCGGCCGGCCGCCTCCAGGTGCCGCAGCAACCGCGGGGCCAGGCCCCGGCCGCGGGCCCGCTCGGCGATCACCAGGTCGTGGGCGTGCAGGTTGCTGGACCGCACGGCGCCGTCCGAGGAGGCCCGGCTGAGGTCCGGGCAGCGGAACAGCGGGAACGGCAGGGCGAGCAGGTAGCCGGCGAAGCCGTCCGCGTCCTCCAGGACGAAGCAGGTCGACGGCGAGGCGCGGTGCCGGGAGCGCAGCGCCGCACCGCCCTCGGACAGGCCGCTGGCGGCGTAGGCCCGCTCCTCGGCGGCGATCACCGCGGGCCAGTCGGTGTCGCGGAGCAGCCGGATCCGGGTGTCGGTCATGTGTCACCCCGCTCGGTGGAGCGGCCGCCGACGCAGGTGTACGGCAGCGGCGCGAAGCCGTTGAACCCCTGGGTGGCGTAGGCGGTGGCGTACGCACCGCAGGAGTGGATCCACACCGGGTCGCCGGAGGCGATCGCGCGCGGGACCCGTACCGCGCCGCCGTCCTGGGCGTACGCGTCGTCGCTGTCGCAGGTCGGGCCGGCCACCACGGCGTTGACGAACTGGCCGCCGGGGTGGGTGGGGAACTCCAGGCGGTACTGCAACTGGTCCATCTCATAGAGGCCGTTGAACTTGCCGCAGCTCAGGTAGAGCCAGTCCTCCCGGGTGCCGTCGAGCCGGTGGCGGGAGGAGAGCCGGGCGACGTGGGCGCGGATCGCGCCGTGGTCGGCGACCAGGTGGCGGCCGGGCTCCAGCAGGAAGTCCAGCGGGGCGGCGTTGACGGCGCGCAGCCGTTCCATGCCCTCGCGGAGCACCGTGAACATCTTGTCCAGCGGCGGTTCGAGCGCTCGGCCGCCGCGGTCGAGCACCCCGAGGGCGGGCAGTCCGCCGCCCAGGTTGATCCGGTCCGGGGTGATGCCGCGCCAGTTGAGCGCCTCCAGCACGGCGGCCAGCGACTCGATCGCGGCGGCCCAGGCCTCGGCGGTCATCTGCTGGGAGCCGACGTGCACGGACAGCCCGGAGGGCACCAGTCCGGCGGTGCGGGCGGCGCCGAGCACCCGCAGGGCGTCCTCGGGCGAGCAGCCGAACTTGTGGCTGAGGCCCCACAGGGCGCCCTCACCGGTGGTCGCGATGCGGCAGAACACCCGTGAACCGGGGGCGTGTTCGGCGATCGCGGCGACGTCCTCCAGGCTGTCGGTGGCGAAGTCGCGCACGCCCAGCCGGTAGGCCTCGGCGATGTTCCGGTCGGACTTGATGGTGTTGCCGTAGTGGATCAGCTCGGGGGCCACCCCGGTGCGCAGCGCCTGGGCGATCTCCTGCGGGCTGGCCGCGTCGAAGCCGGAGCCGAGCCCGGCGAGGTGGCCGAGCACCTCGTCGACGGGGCAGGCCTTCATCGCGAACCGGACGGCCACACCGGGCAGTTCGGCGCACAGGGCGGCGTACTGGCGGCCGATGCCGGCCAGGTCGTAGATGACGGTGTCCTCGGTGGCGGCGGCGAGCGCGGCGCGCAGGGCGACGTGGTCGTGCTGGTCGGGGCGGGGCGCGCGGTCGGCGTGCACGGTCTCGGCCGCGGTCGGGGCGCGGTGGTTGGTCCGCCCCCGCGCCTCGGTGGGCGGTTCGGTGGTCTGACGTATCACGGATGAACTCCCGGTGCGGCTAGCGCTAGCGCGGCAGCCGGTCGGCGGGGCTGGTCCTGCTCGCCCGCACCAGCGGGCCCCACGCGTCGATCAGCAGGGCGAAGTCCTCGATGTCCGCCTGCGCCTCGTCGAGCAGACGCGCTCGTCGGGGCGTCAGGTGGTCGGCGAACTCGGCGTACTTGCCGCCGAGTCTCCGGTAGCAGCGGTCGAGTTCGGCGAGTCGCCGGTGGTTCTCGGCGCGGTCCGTCGCGGCGCTGCGGCGGGCGGCGTCGGCGATCGCCGCCGGGCGGACGTGGTGGTGCTCGTCGAGGAGGGCCTCGCCGGCCCGTTCCAGCTCGGAGTAGACGGGGTGGAGGTAGAGCATGGAGAGCAGGAACTTTGCGTAGCGCTCCTGGTAGGCGGTGAAGCCGGGGCCGGTGCGCCGTTCCGGGGTGTAGTAGTTGACGATGTGCCGGTTGTGGGTCACCCCGGGCAGGGTGGCGTCGTGCACGAGGTGGTGCAGGAAGTAGTCGCTGCCGATGGTGTCGGTGGCGGGCGGCAGCGGGACGCGTTCGTACACCTCGTGGTCGAGGGCGATGTTGCACATGTCGATCCGCCAGATGTCGGGCCGGTCGAGCACGGCGCGGTCGGCGGTGAAGGGTTCGGTGCCGCCACCGGTGAAGGATTCGGCGACGAGTTCCCGCCGTTCCTGCTCGGTCGCCCCGGTGGGTGCCCAGAGCGCGACCACGTCGTGGTAGGCCTGCGGGTCGAGGGCTCGGATCTCGCCGAGGTCGACGGAGAGTTCGCCGATGAAGGAGGCGCCGACCAGGGCGACCGGCTTGTCGGCGTGTGCCGGGTCGAGGGTGTGCTCGGTGACAGCGGCGGCCGCGTCGGCGGCCTTGAGCCCGATGGTGGCGAGTTCGTGGTCGATCGGGAACACCGGTGCGCCGTCGTGCCACTGGTAGCGGCTGTCGGAGTCGCGGCGGTGCACGGAGGTGCAGCCGAGGGCGGCGGCCAGCAGGAACGCCCGGTTGGTGCAGGCGCCGTAGGAGACGGCGTCGGGCAGCATCAGGTCGAGCAGCTTGTCGGGGTCCGGGGCTCCGGCCCGCTCGATCGCGGAGCGCAGGAAGGCGCGTTGGGCGTCCTCGTCCAGGTGGTGGGTGACCACGCCCTCGGTGGGCGCCAGCGCGGCGAGGGCCGCGGCGTGCCGGGCGCGGGCCGCCGGGTCGGCGGAGTCGAGCACCAGGTAGTGCACCAGGACGCCGAACTCGCGCGCGGCGTGGGCGGCTTCGGCGCCGATCGCGGTGATGGTGTCCGCACACTCGCGGTTGGTGGGCAGGGTCAGGCAGACGGCGCGCACGGGCGCTCCCCTTCGGGCTGCTCGAAGGTGCGGCCGGTCCAGGACCGCAGGCCGAGCAGCTTCTCGCCGAGTTCGGTGAGTTCGGCCGGTCCGTAGCGCAGTGCCTCGGGCCGGTCGGCATCCCCGACCAGGGTGCGGTTCCAGTCCGGGGTGGCGAGGGTGCGCCAGGACTCCACCCGGGAGCGGCGCAGCGGCTCGGCCTCCTCCAGGGCCGGCATCATGGAGAGGTACTGCACCGAGCGCACGCCGTTCGCGGAGGTGTTGGGGGCGACGCCGTGGGCCAGCAGGCCGTTCCAGATCAGCAGGTCACCGGCCTTCAACTCGGGCCGGACCACCGGGAACTCGTCGCGGTCGACATCCGGGCGGATCGGGTCGCGGTCGGCGGGCTGGGTGGCCTGCCACTCGTTGTGGCGGCGGAACAGCTCCGGGTCGCACTGGAAGCCGCCGTGGTCGGGTGCGGTGTCGTTGAGCGCGATGATGCCCTGGACGCGCTGCGGGAGCATGGCCCGGGTGGTGTCGACGTCCCAGTGGAGTTCGATGTCGAAGCCCTTGTCGGTGGGTTCGATGAGGGCGCGGTCGCGGTTGCGCACGTTCGGCGGGTTGAGGTTGAGCCGGTCGAGGGTGACCCACAGCTCCTCGCAGTCCCAGACGTCCACGAAGGCGTCGTAGACGCGCTGTGACTGACGGCTGTCCCACATGAGTTGGTGGTGGTAGGCCTCGACGAAGCCGTAGATGTGCAGGTGCCGGTCGAGTTCGTCACGGTGGTCGCGCTCGCGGTACCAGTCCTCCGGACGGTCGGGCGACAGTCCCTGGAACTCCCAGGCGAAGTCGAGCAGCCGGCGCGCGGCCTCGGTCGGGATGGCCTGCTCGACGATGACGTAGCCGTAGGTCTGCCAGTGCGCGAAGTCCGCCTCGGAGAGCACTCGCAGCGGGTGCTTCTTGCGCAGTTCGCGCAGGGCGGTGCCGGCGAGGTAGCTCTCGGTGTCGGCACTGAAGTAGGGGCGCTGCGAGGCGGCGCGGTACAGATATTCCTCGGGGTGTTCGTCAGGGCTCGGCATGGGCGGTCACTCCGTGGTTCGTGGTCGGTGCAGCGCTTCCTCGGGCGCCCGGTGCGGGCGCGGCGAGCCGGTGGCCGGTCGTCGGCCGGAAGGGGAATTCGGGGCGCGGACCGGATGCCCGTCCGCATGCGCTCCGTCTCGCCTCGGCCCCCGAGCAGCGCACAACGCCACGTCAGGGGGCCAACTCACCCGTCCGGCAAGGGCACTCACCCCACATCAGCCTCGGCCGGACCGCGCTTCCCCATACGTTGGACTAGACCAACTAATGGTGTCAACCCTTTCCCACTGGTAACCGAATGGGAAATCAGCGCAGTTCACAGCGCCTCTGGGGTTCGCTTTATGTTTCGCAGACTGACATAAGGGCGGGTATGTTTCGGAAATTGACGTAACCGCGAAGGGTGAACCGAACCGGCCCGCCGTACGTTGGGTCTGTGGCACGCACCCGCCCGGCGCCTTCCCGTCCGACACTTTCCCGGCTGGCGGCTTCCCGGCTGGCCCCGCCCCGCTGGCTGACCGAGGGCCTGCGCCCCCGGGACGCGCCGGTCCCCTGGGCCGCGATGGCCCGCGCCGCGGTGGCACTCGCCGCCCCGCTCGCCGTCGGCACCGCCACCGGCCGGACCGGCTACGGCGCGCTGGTGTCGATGGGCGCGCTGTCCGGCGTCATCGGGGACACCGCCGACGCCTACCGGATGCGGGTGTTCAACATCGCCGTGCCACAGCTGTTCGGCGCCCTCGGAGTGCTGGTCGGCACCCAGGTGTACGGCTCCGGCTGGACGGCCGTGGCGGTGCTGACCCTGGTCGCGCTGCTCTCCGGCATGATCTCCTCGGTCGGCGCCGTCGCCTCCGTCTCCGGCCTGCTCCTGCTGCTGAACACCGTGGTCGGCGCCGGCCTGCCGATGCCCTCCCCGTGGTGGCTGCCGCCGGGCCTGCTGCTGCTCGGCGGACTGCTGGTGCTCGCCCTCACCCTGCTGGCCTGGCCACTGCGCGGGGGCACTCCCGAGCGCGCCGTGGTCGCCGACACCTACCGGGCGGTGGCCGCACTGCTGGAGGCCACCGGCTCCCCCGACTACGAGGACCGGCGCCGGGCACTCACCCAGTCGCTGAACCAGTCCTACGACCTGCTGCTGGCCCGCCGGGCACGCCGGCACGGCCGCTCCGCCACCCTGGTGCGCCTGCTCGCCCAGCTCAACGCGCTGATCCCGGTGGTCGAGGGCGCAGCCGCGGCCCAGCTGCGCCCGCCCGGCTACGGTCCGCTGTCGCCCGCCTACCCGGCCGCCGTACGCGAACTGGCCGAGGCCGTCGCCCGGGGCCGCACCGGCCCCGCTCCCCCACCGCCCGCGCTGCCCGAGCCGCGCGGCCCCTCCACCCGGGCGCTGGCCGAGGCGATCGGGCACGCCGCCACCGTCGTGCACGAGGCGGAGCCCGACCCGTACACGGCCACCGACCGGCTCGGCCGGCCAGCCGGCCTGGAGGTGCGGGCCCGCCGGGCGGCCCGGGCGCTGCTGCTGTCCGGGGCCTCCTGGCGGTACGGACTGCGGCTGGCGCTGTGCATCGGGCTGGCCCAGGTGTTGGTGTCGGTGATCGCCGTCCCGCGCTCGTACTGGGTGGCGCTGACCGTCACCTTCGTGCTGAAGCCGGACTTCGGCTCGGTGTTCTCCCGCGCGGTGCTGCGCGCCCTCGGGACGGCCGCCGGGCTGCTGATCGCGATCCCGGTGCTGGCCGAGGTGGAGCGCGGCTGGTGGGACGTGCCCGTGATCGCGGCGCTCGCCATGCTCATCCCGGCGCTGTCCGTCAAGGGGTACGCCTTCCAGACCGCGGCGATCACCCCGGTCATCCTGCTGCTCTCCGACCTGCTCAACCACCAGGGCTTCCACCTGGTGGCACCCCGGCTGTACGACTCGCTGATCGGCTGCGGCATCGTCCTGGTGGCGGGCTACCTGCTCTGGCCGGAGTCCTGGCACACCCGGATCGGCGACCGGCTGGCCGACGCCGTCCAGGACACCGCCTCGTACGTGTCGCTGGCCTTCACCACCGCACCCGGCCGGGACGAACCGGCCCGGGCCCGCTACCGGCGCCGGCTCTACCGGGACCTCTCCGCGGTGCGCAGCGAGTTCCAGCGGGCGCTCACCGAGCCGCCGCCGGTCGGCGCCCGGGCGGAGGCCTTGTGGCCGCTGGTGATCGCGGTGGAGCGGATCGTGGACACCACCACCGCGACCAGGGTGCGGATCGAGCACGGCGCGGCGGTGCCGACCCCGGCCGAGGTCGGTGCCGTCGCCCGGGAGCTGACCGACCTGGCCGAGGCGCTGCGCAGCGGCGCGCCGCTGCCGCCGGGCGGCCCGGACGCACCGGACGTGCCGGCGCCGGACCGCGCGGTGGCACCGGACTGCGCGCTGGCCCGGCTGCACCACGAGGTGCAGGCCGCCCGGTCGGTGGCGGCCGGCTGAGGGCGGGTCCTGCTCGGTCCTGAATGCGCCGCTCAGTCCCGGACGCGCCGGTCCCGGACGCTCCGCTCAGTCCCGGACGCGCCGGTCAGTCCCGGACGCGCCGGTCCCGGACGCTCCGGTCAGTCCTGGATGCGCCGCCAGGGCCGGTCCGCCTCCAGTGCGAAGGCCAGCTCCAGCAGCAGCCGCTCCTGCCCGTGCGCGGCCGACAGGTGCACCCCGATCGGCAGCCCGCTGGGCGCCGCCCCGGCGGGCAGGGCGATGCCCGGGCCGCCCGTCACGTTGTTGACCGGGGTGAAGGCGACGTAGCGCAGCAGCCGCTCGACCAGCTCGTCGAAGGCGACGTTGGGGCTGAGGTGCCCGATCGGCGGGGCGGTGTGGGCGAGCACCGGGGAGAGGATCGCGTCGTGCTCGCGGAAGATCCCGGCGTAGACGGCCTCGGCCCGGCGCAGCCGGCGCAGCACGCCGGGGATGCGCGGGAACTCGGCCTGGAAGCTGCGGCGCAGCCCGGTGGTGAGGCCGTCGAGCCGGCCGGCCCGGAAGCTCGGGTCGAGCATGACCCGGCCGGTGAGCGCGATCACCCAGGCGATGTAGCCCCAGTAGGAGAGGAAGTCGCGGGAGAACTCCTCGCCGAAGGGCAGGGTGGCCGGTTCCACCCGGTGGCCCATCGCCTCCAGCCGGGCGGCGGTCTCCTCGACGGCCCGGCGGGTCGCCTCGTCGGTCTCGGCGGTGGGCGAGTCCACCACCAGGCCGATCCGCAGCCGGCGCTCGCCGGGGCCCTCGACCAGGCCGAGCGGGGGCAGTGCCGGGTTGCGGTGGTGGCGCTCGGCGGCGGCGAAGAAGGCGGCGGTGTCGCGCACCGTGCGGGTGACCACCCCGTCGGTGACCAGGTCGATCGGCAGTTTGCCGCCCTGGGCGTTGGTGACCAGCCGGCCCCGGGTGGGCTTGAGGCCGACCAGTCCGCAGCAGGCCGCCGGGATGCGGATCGAGCCGCCGCCGTCGTTGGCGTGGGCGATCGGCACCACGCCGGCGGCGACCAGGGCCGCCGAGCCGCCTGAGGAGGCGCCGGGCGAGTGGGAGGTCTTCCAGGGGTTGCGCACCGGCTGGGCGGTGGCGAACTCGGTGGAGGCGTTCAGCCCGAACTCGGGCAGCCGGGTCTTGCCGAGCACGGCCAGGCCGGTGGAGAGGAACTGGTCGGCGAAGGGCGCGTTGCGGCGGGCGGGGCGGGCTCGGTAGGCCTCGCTGCCCATGGCGGTGGGCAGGCCGCGCAGGTCGACGTTGTCCTTGAGGTAGGTCGGTACGCCCCAGAGCGGGCCACCGATGCCCTCACGGCTGATCCGGGGCCGGTCGTGGCTGGCGTGGGCGACGGGCAGCAGCGTGCCGTCGATCCGGCCGGCGCGGGCGACGGCGGCCGCGACCAGTTCCCGGGGGTTGACCTCGCCGGCCCGGACCATGGCGGCCAGGGCCACCGCGTCGTGCGTGCCGAGGGCGTCGTCGGTGAACGCGTGGGCCCGCTCGTCGGCCATCCCAACTCCCAACCGGTAGTACCAACTGGCTTTACCGGTCGGTATACCAGCCGGTAATCGTATGGAGGTTCGCAGTGTAGGCGCGCGGCACCGCCCCCGGATACCCCCACACGACGGCCCCGAACCGGCCGTCAGGTCCGTCACGGCGCACGGCCGTTCTACGTACGCCCCCGCGTTCACCCCACCCGCCGGGCGCCGGCCGTTCCACCGACCGTTTCGCCGACGGGCGCCGGGAAAGATCACGGACGCCCGACGAACCCGCCCTCCCCGAGGTGACGCCCGTGCCCACCCAGTACCGACCGACCGCCGCCCAGTACACCTCGGCCACCGCCCCCGGCGCGCTCCCGCTGCTCGGCCACGCCCCCGCCCTGCTCCGCAGCCCGCTCGACTTCGTGGCCGGCCTGCCCGCGCACGGCGACCTCGTCCGGCTGCGGCTCGGCCCGCTCGACGCCCACGTCGTCTGCCACCCCGAACTGGTGCGCCGACTGCTCACCGACCACCGCACCTACGACAAGGGCGGCATCGTCGTCGAGAAGGCCCGCGCGGCCTTCGGCAACGGCCTCGCCACCTGCCCCGCCGCCGACCACCGGCGCCAACGCCGCCTGCTCCAACCCGCGTTCCACCGCGACCGGCTGCCCGGCTACACCGCCATGATGGCCGCAGAGATCGCCGGCGCCACCGCCCGCTGGCGCGACGGCGACGTGGTCGACGTCCCCGCCGCGATGTACCGGCTCTCCACCGCCGTCACCGCCCGCTGCCTGTTCGCCGCCCACGAGCGGGCCGGCGCGCTGCCCGTCCACACCGCCATGGACGTGGTCGCCCGCGGCGTCGCCCGGCGGACGGTGCTGCCGCTGCCCGGCGCCGACCGGATCCCCACCCCCGGAAACCGCCGGTTCGCCCGCGCACGGCGGGACCTCCGGGAGATCACCGACCGGCTGGTCGCCGACTACCGCGCCGCCGGCACCGACCACCACGACCTGCTCTCCACCCTGCTCGGCGCCCGCGACGAGGACGGCCGGGGCCTGACCGACGACGAGATCTACGACCAGGTGGTCACCTTCCTGCTGGCCGGCATGGAGACCACCGCCGCCACCCTCTCCTGGGCCTGGACGCTGCTCGCCGCCAACCCTGCCGTCCGCGAGCGCCTGCACACCGAACTCGACACCGTCCTCGACGGCCGCCCGGCCCGCCACCAGGACCTGCCCGCCCTGCCGCTCACGGCCAGGATCGTCAGCGAGACCCTGCGGCTCTACCCGCCCGCCTGGATCCTCAGCCGCACCGCCACCACCGACACCGAACTCGGCGGCCACCCCCTCCCGGCCGGCGCCACCCTCCTCTACAGCCCCTACCTGCTGCACCGCCGCGCCGACCTCTTCCCCTGCCCCGACCGCTTCGACCCCGACCGCTGGCTCACCACCGCCCGGCCCGCCCCCGGCAACTACACGCCCTTCGGCCTCGGCGCCCGCCGCTGCATCGGCGACGCCTTCGGCACCACCGAGGCCGCCCTCGCCCTCGCCACCATCGCCGCCCGCTGGACCGTCACCCCCACCCGCGGCCGACCCATCCGGCCGCACCGCAGCGTCTCGCTCTCCCCCCGCCCGTTCACCGCGACGCTCGCCCGCCGCATCCGCTGAGGGGCGCCCCCGCCCGTCGTCCGCCGGCATTCGGTACTGTCCGGAGGTGGCCGACCGCATCCGGGCCGGCCGGACCAGCCGCTCGACCGGGACACCATCAGACCATGAACGCACGACGCCCGTTGGGGCTCCTCACCGGGCTGCTGCACGCCGTCCGCACGTACCCCCGCCGCTCGCCGCTGACGCTCGTCTACGTCGGGCTGCTGCTGCTCGGACACGCCTGGGTCGAGTACGGACTGTCCGAGGCGCGCGCCGACGACCTGCGCGGCTACATCAGCACCAACCTCGACAACCTGCACGACCACCCGGTCCGCGCCCTGCTCGGCAGCGCGCTGCTGTACGACGGCACGCTCACCGACATCGCCTCCACCGGCTTCGGCGGCACCCTGATCACCCTCGGCCTGGGCATCGTCGTCGGCCTGGCCTGGGCCGAACGCCGCTTCGGCACCCCGCGCGCCGCCGCGGTGTTCTTCGCCGGGCACGTCGGCGCCACCCTGGTCACCGCGCTGGTGATCCTGCTCGCCCTGCACCAGGGCTGGTACCCGGAGAGCGTGCGCGAGGCCTCGGACTACGGCATCAGCTACGGCGCCCAGGCCGCCCTCGCCTTCGCCACCCTCGCACTGCCCCGCTGGGCCCGGCTGCCCTGGGCCGCCTTCGTCCTCGTCTGGCCGCTGGCCGGCGACCACGACTGGCCGGGACCGCTCCCGGAGTTCACCACCGTCGGCCACCTGCTCGCCGCCGCCCTCGGCTTCGCCCTGGCCGCCGCCACCGCCCGCGGCCGGCGCCGCGGCACCAGCCTGGCCGCCGCACCCACCGAGGGCTGACCCGCCCCGGGGCCGGGGTTCGCCGGCGTGGGGCGTGGGACATCTCAGCGCGGGGGCGTGGCGCGGCTCAGCGCGGGCCGTCTCAGCGCGGGGGCGTGGGGTGTCTCAGCGCGGGCCGTCTCAGCGCGGGGGCGTGGGGTGTCTCAGCGCGGGCCGTCTCAGCGCGGGGGCCGGCGGTCGGCGGCGATGTCGGCCAGCAACCGCTCGATCGACTCCAGCCGCTCCCGCAACTCCTCGACGTCCCCCTTGGTGGCACTCCGCTCGACCGCGCGGAGGGTCACCAGCAGCTGCCCGTCCGGCTCCAGCCGGGCCCGCGCGACGCCGCTCACGTCATCGCCGTTCTGCACCCGGATCGCGTGCTCCAGCTCGGAGGGGCGCAGCGCCAGCTGGTGCAGCGCGCCGGGCACCAGCTCACCGTCCCGGACCACCGTGGTCGGCGTGCCCTCCAGGATCCGCGCGGCCCGCGGGTCCCGGGCCAGCCAGCGGGTCACCCCGGCGTTCACCGCGATCAGGGTGACCGCGCCGATCGCGCCGCCCAGCAGGCTGTTGTCGTTGCCGATGATCGCGTTCTGCACCACGTTGGAGAGCAGGAAGACGACCACCATGTCGAAGGTGTTCAGCCCCGCCAGCCCGCGCTTCCCGGCCAGCCGGAACAGCACCAGGATCAGTACGTAGACCGCGATCGTCCGGAGGATCTTCTCCACGATCGGAATCTGGACGACCACCAGGTCATGCCACACGGCCCCGCTCCTCCCACCACGACTGTCCGGAACGGGGCCGACGCTACTCCGCGGGCGGTGTCAGGAACGGCGCTTCGGCTTGCCCCGCCGGGCGGCCGCCGCGCCCCGGCCGCCCGCCGCCGGCTTCGCCTTGGGCTTGGGCTTCTGGGACTGCTGCTGCGGCTTGCGCTGCGCGGCGGCCTTCTTCGGCTGGGCCTTCTGCTGGGGCTCGGCCGCCTGCCCGGCCCCGCGGCCGCGCGAGCTGTTGACGGTGCGCCCCCGGACGATCCCGATGAACTCCTCCACCAGGTCCGTGGTGCGCTCCTGCGGCCAGGACAGCGCCACCTGCGACTGCGGTGCCTCCACCACCGGCCGGTAGGTGAGGTCCCGCCGGTGGTGCAGCCGGGCCAGCGACTGGGGCACCAGCAGCACCCCGACGTTGGCCGCCACCAGCTCGACCGCGTCCGCGGTGGTGTCCGGGCGGGCGATCGCCGGGCGCCCGGGCAGGGTCTCGGCGGTGAAACCGAGGGTGTCGTCCAGCGGGTGGAAGACCACCTCGTCGGCGAGGTCGGCGAGCGCGACCTCCTCGGCGGCGGCGAGCCAGTGGTCCTTGGGGAAGATCACCACGGTGCTCTCGGTGTACAGCGGGATCGCGCTGAGCACGTCCTTGTCGACCGGCAGCCGGACCAGCCCGGCGTCCACCGCGCCCTCGCGCACCGTCCGCTCGCCGTCGGTGGAGGGCACCGCGACCAGGTCGAGCGGGATGTCCGGGAGCCGCTCGACCCAGACCCGGGCCCATTTGCCGGGGGTCACGCCCGGAACGTACGCGAGCCGGAAGGGCGGGTTCACCTGCATGTCTGTCACAGGGCAAGGCTACCGACCGTGACCGGAAGCGCCCGCGCACTCCCTTACCCTTGTCACATGACATCGCTCAAGCAGAAGACCAGCCAGACCATGAAGCCGGAGACGGCGGCCAAGAAGCTGGGGATCTACCTCGCCGCGGCGCCGACCGACTTCCAGGAGGGCGTGGTCTCCCGCGAGGAGCTCAACGCGCTGCAGGCCGAGCCGCCGCAGTGGCTCCAGGAGCTGCGCAAGAACGGCCCGCACCCGCGCCCGGTGGTCGCCGCCAAGCTCGGCATCTCCATCTCGGGCCTGGCCCGCGGCGGCGTGACCGAGGCCCTCACCACCGAGCAGATCGACGCGATCAAGGCCGAGAACCCGCTCTGGCTCCAGCACGAGCGCGCCAACCAGGTGGACGTCCGCAAGGAAGAGGCCCGGATCAAGGCGAAGCGCGAGAAGGAGGCCGCCGAGCAGGCCGCCAAGGAGACCCAGCGCCGCTGAACCCGGCCCCGGGGGGCGGGGGGGGGAAAACAGCGGGCGGGGAAAGGGTGGGAGGCCCCCGGGGTTTGAGGCCCC
>NZ_JBHXEG010000041.1:0-68929 GCF_042724935.1 Kitasatospora sp. NPDC127060 | reverse complement strand
CGACCGGGTCCCCCACCCCGGTCGGACGCCCGCCGCCTTGCTCCGGCCGCCTTGCTCCGGCCGACTGCTCGGGCCGGGCTGCTCCAGCCGGTTACTCGGGCCGGTTACTCGGGCCGGCCGAGCAGCCCGGTCAGGTGCTCCGGGGTCGCCACCGGGCAGGCCTTGCGCACGAAGTCCCGCCGCAGCGCGTGGTACGGCTCGCCCGCCCGGTAGAAGTTGGCGTGCATCCGGCGCAGCTCCTCGGTCCGGTACTCGGCCAGCGGCTTGGCCTCCTCGTCCACGGCGCGGCGCCGCTTCTTGTCCACCAGCCGCCCGGTGAGCTCCGGCGCCTCCGCCAGCGCGGCGGCCTCCCGGGCCACCCAGCGGCGGAACCCGGCCGGGTCGCCGCCGACCGTACGGTCCACCAGGCCGATCCGGCGGGCGTGTTCGGCCCCGACCGGCAGCGCCTCGGTGGTGAGCCGCTCGGCCTGCTCGGCGCCGACCCGGGCGGGCAGGGTGTACGTCCAGTACTCGGAGCCGTGCAGGCCCATCAGCCGGTAGTGCGGGTTGAGCACCGCCGACTCCCGGCACCACACCTCGTCGGCGGCCAGCGCCAGCATCAGGCCGCCGGCCGCCGCGTTCCCGGCCAGGGCGGCGACGGTCAGCTTGTCGTCGGTGGTCAGGATCGCCTCGACCAGGTCGTCCATCGCGTTGATGTTCTCCCAGGACTCCAGCGCCGGGAAGGCCGCGCCCTCGATGACGTTGAGGTGGATCCCGTTGGAGTAGAAGTCCCGGGCCGCGCCCAGCACCAGCACCGAGGTGGGCCGGTCGGCGGCCTCCCGGTAGGCGGCCAGCAGCCGGCGGCACTGCTCGGTGCCCATCGCCCCGCCGGCGTAGCCGAACTCGAGGAAGCCGACGTCGCCGTCCTCGTGGTAGCGCAGCTCCGACCAGGTGTTCCGACGGGCCGCGGCGGCGGGGGTCACCGGCACCTCGCGGACCCGGTGCAGCTCGTCGCCGAGCACCGTGGCGGCCGGCAGCTTGAAGGTGACCGGCCCGCCGGGGGTGCGGCGAGGGCGCAGCTGGGGGATCCAGACCGCGCCGTCCACGGTGGCCCGGCAGATCGCGCCGTCCCGGGTGGCGAGCACGGCACCGGGCTCGGGGCCGCGCAGCTCGTCCTCGGGGTGGCCGCCGTGCAGGAAGAACTCGCGCCCGTACAGCTCGTCGAGCACGCCGGGCTGGGAGTCGGCGGCGCGCAGTTTGCGCAGCACGGTGGCGGTGTCGTCCCGCTGCCAGTCGATCCGGCGGGCCTCCTGCTTGAGGAACGGCCGCAGTTCACCGCGCACGTCGGGCCGGGCGTAGTCCAGCGGCTCGGGGCTGAACAGTCCGCCCTCGTACCGCTGGACGGCCAGCAGGACGGCCTCGGTGGCGGCGTCCGCGACCTCGCCCCGGTACAGCTCGCTCTTGCCGCACTCGGGGACGGCGAACTCGACGGACGCCCAGATGTCGCCGGCGTCCATCTCCTCGACGGCCTGCAGCACGGTGACGCCCCAGCGCCGGGCGTCCTCGGTGATCGCCCAGTCGAGCGAGGAGGGGCCGCGGTCGCCCTTCGGGCCGGGGTGCACGATCAGGACCGTCCGGGTGGACCAGATGTCCGCCGGGACGGCCCTGGTGAGCATCGGGCAGATGATCAGCTCCGGGTCGACCCGGGCCACCGCCTCCCTCATCTGCTCGTCGCCGAGGGCGAGCTGGACGGCGACCTGGTGGCCGCGCTCGCGCAGCTCGGTGTGGACGCGCTGGGTCAGGCTGTTGAACGCGGTGGCGATCAGGAGAATGCGCACAGGGGGCCTCCGGGCAGGGACTGCGGGTCGCGCGGAGGCGATGAAACCAGGGCATGGACACGTAATGGTCACGTTCCGTGCCTCGGCGCTCTACCCTCACGCACCCCGCACACCTGTGCCCTCGGCGTGCCCCCGCTTCGCGGTATCTCCCCAGCCCCTCCCCCGAGTTGGTCTGGCGCCGGACACCCGGCACCAGGCACCACCGCCTCGCCACCTCGCCGCCCGGCCCGTCCTACCGCGGGAAGGCCCGGCGGGCCCGCCAGGTGGTGTGCTCGCGGGAGACCGCGTCCTCCGCCTCCGCGGCCAGCCGGGCCCAGCGCTCCTCGGCGTCCGGCGTCTTGAGGTCGAGGTCGGACAGCTGGTTGCCGACGTTCTCCAGCTCGCGCGCGGCCAGCTGGTAGGCGGCGGCCAGCGGGCGCAGCTGCTTGAGCTGGGTCCAGGCGATGATCGCGGCGGCCGCGGCCGAGCTGGCACCGAAGATGTGCACCTCCAGCGCGCCGGTGGCCTGGGCGATGGCCGCCGCCGCGCCGATGATGATCAGCGTCGCGATGCCGAGGCCCCAGGAGACCGCCTGGGACTCGCAGGACTCCGCCCGGGAGCGGTACCAGGTGCGCTGGCCCTCGACCCGGGTGCGCAGGTAGAGGGTGCGCCGGGCGGTGAGACTGTCGGCCCGGGCGCGGCGCATCTCCTCGGTGATCTCCGGGACGCTGCCGGGCGGCACGATCTCCGGGTCCTCGAACGCCCGCAGCACGTCCTCGACCTGGAGCAGGTAGCCGCGGTCGGCGTCCGGCGACTGGGCCTCGCCGCCGAACGGACTGGCCCGGACGCTGTACTTCCAGGCCAGCGTCTTGACCGACTCGGCCGCCGCCCGCGCCTCGTACCACCGGCCCTGCGGGTTGCCGCGGCGCAGCCGGGACCAGAAGTAGCCGGCGACCAGGAAGGCGGCCACCGAGAACAGTGGCTTGATGTCGCTGTCGCCCTTGTGGTCCGGGCCCGGCAGCGCGCCGATCAGCGCGGCGACCACCAGCATGGCGATCAGCCCGCGGTGCCAGCGGAGCGTCTCGCGCTGTCCGTCCAGCGAGGCCTTGTCCGCCCGCCAGAACAACTCCGGCAGCAGTCGCGCCTCGACTCCCCCGGGCGGATCCTGTTGCACCATCGGTCGAGTCCCCTCCCCGTCTCCGTCCAGGCAGTATGCCCGCCGCCAACTGCCCTACACAGTCACCTTTTTGACACCTTTCGACCGTCGGTGATTGCCCCTTCCAGCCGTCACCGGTACAACCGGTTACATGCCGTTGCACTGGAAACTCGTCATCGACTGCGCCGACCCGCACCGCCAGGCCGCGTTCTGGGGGGCCGCCCTGGACTACACCGTCGAGGACCACCGCACCCTGATCAGCCGCCTGCTGGACGCCGGCGCGATCACCCCGGACGCCCTCACCGAGGTCGACGGCCACCCCGCCTGGCGCACCCTCGCCGCGGTCCGCCACCCCGAGGACCCGTGCGACCCGGTGTCGGACACCGGCCTGGGCCGCCGCATCCTGTTCCAGGCCGTCGGCGAGGACAAGGAGGCCAAGAACCGCCTCCACTTGGACGTCCACCCCGGCCCGGACGGGCGCGCGGCCACCGTGGCCCGCCTCGAATCCCTCGGCGCCACCGCCCTGCGCGAGGTCGCCGAGCCCGGCGGCGCCTGGACCGTCATGGCCGACCCGGAGGGCAACGAGTTCTGCGTCCACTGACCGGACGGCCCACCGACGGAACCCCGACGGGCCCGAAAACCCGACGCCCCCGGAAACGCCGACGGCCCCGCACCCGAGCGGGTGCGGGGCCGTCGCGGGCCGTACGGCGTCAGAGCAGACCGAAGGCCGGCATCAGGTAGTAGAAGGCGAACACCGCCGCCACCACGTACATCGGGGCCGGCACCCCGCGCCCGCGCCCGGCGGCCAGCCGCAGGACGCAGAAGGCGATGAAGCCGAAGCCGATGCCGTTGGTGATCGAGTAGGTGAACGGCATCATCACGATGGTCAGGAAGGCCGGGATCGCGATGGTGTAGTCCGCCCAGTCGATCTCCTTGATCGAGTTGGCCAGGATCAGGAAGCCGACCGTGACCAGGGCCGGGGTGGCGGCCTGGGCCGGGACCATGGTGGCCAGCGGGGTGAGGAAGAGCGCCAGCACGAAGAGCAGGCCGGTGACGATCGAGGCGAAGCCGGTACGGGCGCCCTCGCCGACGCCGGCGGTGGACTCGACGAAGCAGGTGTTGGCGGAGGCGGAGGTGGCGCCGCCGGCCGCGGTGGCGATGCCGTCGACCATCAGGATCCGGTTGATGCCCGGCAGGTCGCCCTTCTCGTCCAGCAGGTGGGCCTCGTCGGCGACGCCGAGGATGGTGCCCATCGCGTCGAAGAAGCAGGACATCAGCACGGTGAAGACGAACAGCGCGCCGGTCAGCACGCCGACCTTCTCGAAGCCGCCGAACAGGCTGACCTTGCCGACCAGGCCGAAGTCCGGGGCCGCCACCGGGTTGCCGGGCCAGGCGGGGACGGTGAGGCCCCACTTGAGCGCCGGGACGTCGGCGAACTTGTCGATCACCACGGCCACCGCGGTGGAGGCGACGATGCTGATCAGGATCGCGCCGGGCACCTTGCGGATGACCAGGACCAGGGTCAGCAGCAGGCCGAAGACGAAGACCAGCACCGGGAAGCCGAGCAGGTGGCCGTTACCGCCGAGCTGCAGCGGGACGGTGGTGTGAGCGGCGTCCGGGATCCGGCTGACGAAGCCGGAGTCGACCAGGCCGACCAGGCTGATGAACAGGCCGATGCCGATCGCGATGGCCTTGCGCAGGCCGAGCGGGACGGCGTTCATGACCCGTTCGCGCAGGCCGGTGGCGACCAGCAGCATGATCGCGAAACCGGCCAGCACCACCATGCCCATGGCGTCCGGCCAGGTCATCTTGGGTGCGAGCTGCAGTGCCACGATGGTGTTGACGCCGAGTCCGGCGGCCAGGCCGATCGGCACGTTGCCGATCACGCCCATCAGCAGGGTGGTGAGACCCGCGGTGAGGGCGGTGGCGGTGACCAGCTGGGCGCTGTCCAGGTGGGCCCCGGTCATGTCCGTGGCGCTGGCCAGGATGATCGGGTTCAGCACCAGGATGTACGCCATGGTGAAGAAGGTGGCGACACCGCCGCGGATCTCCCGCGGCAGGGTGGAGCCGCGCTCACTGATCTTGAAGTAGCGGTCCAGGGCGCCGGAGGGGGGTACGGGCGCGCTGGGGGCGGGTTCGGGCGACTCGGTGGCCGGCTGGACCACAGGCATGCGGGCGTCCTCTGTGGGGGAGCTGAGGAGGGGGACACCCGGGACGACGGTGGCCGGGCGTGGACCTTTAAGTATGGTTTCCGGATCGCACACGCGCTATCTTCGCGCGTAGAGCGCCGATGGCGTCCGGAGCCCGTCGACCGGGCACCCGCCACATCCCCCGAGCCCCCCGCGCACCGTACGCTAGGCCCCATGCCCAAGACGCCACTGCACCCCTCGCCCCCTCCGCTGGAGGCCAATGACGTCGCCATCGTCGGCGGCGGCACGGTGCTGTGGTTCGTCGCCTTCGTCGCCCTGCTCCCCTTCCAGGGCAGCCTCTCCGACCACGGCCACGGCAGCTGGCCGTGGATCTGCCTCTCCGGCGGCCTGCTCGGCCTGATCGGCCTCTGGTACTGCCGCGCCCGGCGGGACGCGATCGCCCGCAGCCGCGCCGCCGAGGCCGCGCGGCACACCGCCGGGGACGACGGTCAGGACCCGGCCACCCAGTCGGACTGAACGGTCCTTTAGTAGCACGCATCGGACATAAGGCACCCGTAGAGTCGGTGCCATGACGCAGCCTGCCCAGCCAGCGGAAGAGCAGCCGACCGACGGGAACCGCCTGGACGGAGCGCACCCGCTCGGGCTGCTGCCCGGGCGGCGCGGCGGCCTGACCGCCGCCGAGGTCGCCGAGCGGGTGGCGGACGGACGGGTCAACGACGTCCCGGTGCGGTCCAGCCGGTCCGCCAAGGAGATCGTCCGGGCCAACGTCTTCACCCGGTTCAACGCCATCATCGGCATCATGTTCGGGATCATCCTGATCGTCGGGCCCCTCCAGGACGGCCTGTTCGGCCTGGTCATCGTGGCCAACACGGCGATCGGCATCATCCAGGAGCTGCGCGCCAAGAAGACCCTGGACAGCCTGGCCCTGATCGGCGAGGCCAGACCGCAGGTCCGCCGGGACGGCGCCGTCCAGCAGGTCCCGGTCTCCGAGATCGTCCTCGACGACACCGTGCTGCTCGGCATCGGCGACAAGGTGATCGTGGACGGCGAGGTCACCGAGGCGGACGGCCTGGAGATCGACGAGTCGCTGCTCACCGGCGAGCCCGACCCCGTCCTCAAGCAGCCCGGCGACCAGGTGATGTCCGGCAGCTTCGTGGTGGCCGGCGCCGGCGCCTTCACCGCGACCAAGGTCGGCCGGGAGGCCTACGCGGCGCAGCTGGCCGAGGAGGCCAGCAAGTTCACCCTGGTGAAGTCGGAGCTGCGCACCGGCATCAACAGCATCCTGCGGTTCATCACCTACCTGCTGATCCCCACCGCGATCGGTCTGATCATCAGCCAGCTGGCCGTGGAGGGCCGCGACTGGCGCGAGGCCGTGCGCCGGATGGTGGCCGGCATCGTGCCGATGGTCCCCGAGGGCCTGGTGCTGCTGACCTCGGTCGCCTTCGCGATCGGCGTGATCCGGCTGGGCCGCCGGCAGTGCCTGGTCCAGGAGCTGCCCGCGATCGAGGGCCTGGCCCGGGTGGACACCGTCTGCCTGGACAAGACCGGCACCCTCACCGAGGGCGGCATGGACGTCGTCGACCTGCGGGTGCTCTCCGACGCCGACGCCGACCCCGTCGACAAGGACGCCATCGAGCACGCGCTCGCCGTGATGGCCGGCGCCGACGCCCGCCCCAATCCGTCCATGCAGGCCGTCATCGACGCCTACGGGCGCGGCGACGGCCCGGGCGGCCACGGCTGGCGGGTGATCGAGGCGATGCCCTTCTCCTCCGCCCGCAAGTGGAGCGGCGTCCAGCTGCTGGAGCCCCAGGGCGCCGAGGCCAGCTGGCTGCTCGGCGCCCCGGACGTCCTGCTCTCCGCCGGGCACCCGGCGCTCGCCGAGGTGGACGAGCTGGGCGCCCAGGGCCTGCGGGTGCTGCTGCTCGGCCGCACGCCCGTCCCGCTGGACTCCCCCGATCCGGCGGCCGGCCTCACCCCGCTGGCCCTGGTGGTGCTCCAGCAGCGGCTGCGCGCGGACGCCGCCGAGACCCTGCGCTACTTCGAGGGGCAGAACGTCCGGGCCAAGGTGATCTCCGGCGACTCGGCCGTCTCGGTCGGCGCGGTGGCCGGCCACCTCGGACTGCCCGGCGCGGACCACCCGCTGGACGCCCGCACCCTGCCGCAGGACCCGGAACAGCTCGCCGAGACCGCGGACCGGACCAGCGTCTTCGGCCGGGTCACCCCCCAGCAGAAGCGCCAGCTGGTCGGGGCGCTGCAGTCGCGCGGCCACACCGTGGCGATGACCGGCGACGGCGTCAACGACGTGCTCGCGCTCAAGGACGCGGACATCGGCGTGGCGATGGGCACCGGCTCGGACGCCACCAAGGCCGTCGCCCAGATCGTGCTGCTGAACGACTCCTTCGCGACCCTGCCCTCGGTGGTGGCCGAGGGCCGCCGGGTGATCGGCAACATCGAGCGGGTGGCCGGGCTGTTCCTGGTCAAGACGGTGTACTCGGTCCTGCTGGCGCTGCTGGTGATCTTCACCCACTCGCCGTACCCGTTCCTGCCCCGGCACTCCACCGTGCTGTCCACCCTCACCATCGGCGTGCCCGCCTTCTTCCTCGCCCTCGCCCCCAACAACGAGCGGGCCCGCACCGGCTTCGTGAAGCGGGTGCTGCGCCTGGCCGTCCCCGGCGGCGCCATCGCCGGCACCGGCACCTTCGTCGCCTACGCGCTGGCCCGCTCCAACCACGCCACCGACCTCAAGGCCGACACCAGCGTGGCCACCCTGACGCTCTTCCTGATCGCCATCTGGGTGCTCGCCATCGTCGCCCGCCCGTACAACTGGTGGCGGCTGCTGCTGATCGGCACCATGGGCTTCGCGTTCGCCCTGGTGCTGCTGGTGCCGTTCCTGTCGGACTTCTTCGAGCTCTCCCTGGTCGGCCAGCGCGACCCGTGGACGGGCGTGGCCATCGCCGTGGTCTGCGGGGTGCTGCTGGAGGTCGTCTGGGGCTGGATGAAGCGCCGCGGCCTGGAGTGAGCACCCCGGGAGCACCCCGGAGCCCCGGAGCCGGAGCCCCCGGAGCCCCCCGACGGCCCTAGCATGGCCCCGAGAGGGGGTGCCGAATGGCACGCAAGGGTGGGGAGCTGGAGGCGTTCACCGCCTTCCTGGGCGGACTGCTGGCGGCCGGACTGGTGGCGCTGGCGATGACGGGCGTCGGCCTGGCGGTCAGGCCGACGCCCGCGCTGAAGACGGCGGCGCTGGTGACGCTCGGCGCGGTCTGGCTGACCGTCACCACCACCGTCTACCTGCGGCTCAAGCCGCGTGCCGGTCAGCCTTCGAAGTCCCGGGCCGCGGACAACTCGTAGGCCCGGTCCGGCTCGCTGAGCGCGGCCAGCACCTCGAAGCGCCGGTGCCACTGCCCGACCGACCAGGCGAGCCCGGCGGCCAGGCCCTCGGGGGTGGCCGCGTGCAGCAGTCCGGGCACCGGCGGGACCTCGAACTCGTCGTCCTCGTCGCCGGCTTCGGCCAGCTCCGGGTCGTACGGCGGTTCCGGGGCGTCCGCCTCGTGGTCCCAGCGCCAGTCGACCGCGGCCTCGCCGCCGTCCGGACCGACCACCAGCAGCTCCTCGTGCTCCTCGTAGGCGACCGGGCAGCCGGGCAGCAGCTCCCGCACCACCGCCGGGACGCGGTGCAGCACGCCCTCGGAGAGCACCCGCCCGCCGGCCACCTCGCTGGCCAGCGACACGTGCAGCCGCTCGGCGAGGTCCGCGGCGAGCGCCGGGGCGACCGGCAACAGCGGGTACGGGTGCAGGAGTTGGACCAGGTCGGGGGCGTCGGCGACGACCGCCTCGGTGGCGTCCACGATCACCGTGTGGTCCGGACGGCGGCCGGTGGCCGGGTCCAGCGGCGGCAACGCCCGTACCACGTCGAGCGGTTCGATCCGCTCCCGGTCGACCCGGGCCAACGCGCTGTGGATGCCGTGCAGTTGGCGGTGCCCGACCTCGGCGGCCGGATCGGTGAGCCGGTCCAGCACCTCGTCCGGGCCGTGCACCTCGGCGAGCAGCGCGGCCAGCGTGGTGCGCACCCCGAGCGCGTGCAGGAACTGGTCGTCCAGGGTGGTGCGCGCCTCGTCGTACAGGCCGCGCAGCAGCGGGTCGGCGCCGGCGGCGCGCAGCCCGGCGGGCTCCCGGCCGCCCAGCACCGGGTGGTCGCGCAGCCACCAGGCGGTGTACGGCGGCAGGTCGGCGTAGTTGCCGTCGGGCAGCAGGGTGCGCACCGGGTTGACCACGGCGTCCCGGTACGGCGGGCGGGCGAGCGCGGCCAGCGCCTCCGGCCAGGCGTCGTCGTCCACCAGGTCGAGGTCCCGGACGGCCAGCAGTTCGGCGGCCACCGGCGGGACGCCGATCACCTCGTCCGCGTTCAGCGCCTCCAGGGCGTCCTCGGCCCACTCGGCGAGCCCGTCGGGCGCCTCGTCCACCAGCCCGGTGGGGTGGCCGCCGGCCGCCCGGTCGGCGGGGGCGGTGGGGTCGAGGCGCTCCAGGTCGTCCGGGTCGAGCACCACGTCCTCGGCGCGCACCAGCACGAAGTCGGCCAGCACGCCGACGGCCACGAGCACCTCGGGGCCCCAGCGCTCCAGCAGCTCGTCGTCCACCCAGCCGGCGTCCTCCTCGCGGGCGAGGGCGGCGAACGGGCTTCCGGGCAGCACCAGTTCGCCGGCCCGGGCGGGCTCGCCCTCGTCGTCCAGCAGCACCAGCCGGGCCAGCCAGGGGTGCTCGCCGGCGGCCGGGGCGGCGGCCTTCACCAGGGCGAGGACGGCGTCGGCCAGTTCCAGCGCGGCGTCCAGGTCGTCGTCGGCCAGCTCGTAGGAGCGGGCGACGGCGGCCCGCACCTCGGGGGTGTCCAGCACCCCGGCCGGGGTGGCGGTGCCGGCGCCCAGCTTGGCCAGCAGCGGGTGGGCGGCCTCGGGGTGGGCGAGCCGTAGGTCGAGCGCGGCCAGCGCCCCGGCCAGCGACTCGGGGTAGCCGGGGAAGGCCGCCCAGTCGGCGTCCTCGGAGGGCAGCAGGACCCGCCGGGGCCCGGTGACGGTCCGCCCGTCGGCGAGCGGCACGGGCAGTGCGCCGAGCGACTCCGGGTCGGCGGCGCCGAGCGCCGCGTACAGGTTGCGCCACCAGGCCGGGTCCCGGTCCAGGCCGCCGAGCTGGTCCACCACTTCGGCCAGCGGCACCCGGCGCACGTTCAGCACCCGCAGCTCGCTGCGGCGCTCCAGGCCGGCCGGCAGCAGCCCGGGGAAGATCGGCGCGAGCGCCTCCACCACCGAGCCGTCGGCGCCCTCCAGCAGGGTCGCGTCCCGGGGCCGCAGCGCGGGCGTGCCCTCCTCGACGCCGCCGGGGTGCGGCAGGAACGGCGTACCGGGCAGCCGGGACAGCACCGCGGCGCGCAGCGCGTTGTCCAGCGCGCCCTGCCCGAGCGGTCCGGGGACGAGGCTGAGCGAGCCGAGGTCCGCGCCACGGGCCCGCAGCAGATCGGTGTAGCTGTCGGCGGCGCGTTCGGTGAGGAAGTCGGCGAGCGCGCCGGGGGCGATGTGCCGGCGGGTGGAGTCCAGCGGGTAGGAGGCGATCAGCAGCGCGGGCAGGCCGATCGGCTCGTCGCTGGGGGTGGGCGCGTGCAGCACCGGCGCGATGGCGGGCCGCTGCGGGGCGCCGTCCTCCGCGACCGGGACGGCCCAGGTGACCGTCCAGTACGGGCGGGCGCGCTCCTCGGTGGGCCGGTCGGCGAGCAGTTCGGCGTCCAGCCGGCCGGAGGCGCCGGCGGTCTGCCAGACGGTGCGCCGCAGCCGGCCGCCCTCGTCGTCGGTGACGGTGACCTCGGTGACGCCGTCCGGGCGCGGCTCGGCGGCGCCGCGGGTGAGCGTCCGGGTGCCCTCCGGGGTCTCCACCACGACCTCGGCCAGGCCGGGCAGGGTGAGCAGCAGGGCGTCGTCGATCGCGGCCAGCAGACGCCGGGTCAGGTCCTCGGCGGCGGCGTCCCGCAGCGGCAGCACCACCACGGTGTCGTAGCCGGCGGGGGCCGGGCCCTCGGCCGCGAACGGCAGCCGCAGCAGCGGCACGTGGCCGTCCCGGCGGCGCAGTTCGTCGGTCAGCGCCGGCTGCGCCTCGGCGAGCGAGCGGGCCTCGCCCAGCGACCAGCGGACCCCGCCGGCGGCGCCGAGCACGGCGGGCTCGTCGGTGACGGCGAGGACGGCGGCGAAGCCGACGCCGAACCGGCCGACGGCGGGCTGCTCGCCGCGCTTGGAGGAGGCGCGCAGGGTGGACAGCGACTCGACGGCCGCGGCGTCCAGCGGGGCGCCGGTGTTGGCGGCGGCCAGCACGCCGTCGGCGAGGGTCAGCCGCAGCCGGCCGGGGCCGTGCCCGGCCCGGAGGGCGGCGTCGGCCGCGTTCTGCGCCAACTCGACCACCAGGCGGTCGCGGTAGCCGCCGAGCGCCAGTTCCTCCTCGGCGTTGGCGTCCTCCCGGAACCGGGCCGGCGAGGCGGCCCAGGCGTCCAGCACCCGCCGGCGCAGCGCGGCGCTCCCGAACGGGTCGGCGAGGTGCTCGTCCGTGCCGCTGCCGATGATCCGAGGTTCCACTGGACCTGCCGCCTTCCGCCGCCCTGTACGTCGTAGGGGCATTCTTCCCTGCCCCACTGACTGCTCCCGACCACGGCCCGGTCCGGTGGGCGCCGACGGGCCGCGGTCGGCCGGGGAATCCGCAGGCGAAGGCCCGTCAGCGGCCGGCATCCGGGGCCCCGGTCCGGCACTCCGGCCCCAGGAGCCCCAGGGGCACCGGCGGCGCGCGGGAGCCGAAAGGGCGGGAGCGGAAAAGGCGGGAGCCGAAAGGGCGGCGGGGCGGCACGAGGGACGGGCCCGCCGACCCGGCACCCCACTGCCGGGGCCGACGGCCCGCCCTGCCGCCGTCCGCGGACATGGGGGGTCCCCACGAACGGCAGGCCAGCCGGGGCACCGCGGAGAACGGGCGCCCCTACCTGGAACAACGCCGCGGCCCGCCCCACCGGTTCAGTGGGACGGGCCGCGGGCGACACGGGCTCAGGAGTGGCCGAGCTCCTCCGCCGGGGCGTCCGGCTCGACCGAGCCGGAGGCGCGGTCCGGGTGGAGCTGCAGCGGCTCGACCACCAGCTCGTCCAGGATCAGCTCGGACGGCGCCGGCGGGGCCGGGATGACGGCCGCCTCGGAGTGCCCGCCGCAGCCGTACGCGAAGGAGACGATCTGGCCGTCGGCCGGGCCGAACTCGTTGCCGCACACGCCGAAGGCCTGCCCGAGCGAGCCGCCGATCGGGATCAGGAAGCCGCAGCTGCCGCACGCGGCGGGCGCGGCCTGCGCCATCGGGGTCTGCGGGCCGTGCGACTTCTCCCAGCGGTCGGCGGCCAGGTGCAGACCGAGCCGGGAGAGCACCCGGCTGCGGCCCAGGCCCAGCTCCTCGGCGACGGCGTTGATCTGGGCGCGGGCCGGGGCGGGCTGGACGTGCGGGTCGGTGACGATCACGTCCTCCTCGGCGGCCAGCGCGACCGCGGAGTTCGGCGCGGGCTCGTCGTCGCCGATCCAGCCGGGCTCCAGCCGCGCGTCGTCGGCGCCGGTGGGCAGCAGGTCGCCGGGGCCCATGTCGCCCGGGCGCAACCGCTCGCTCCACGGCACCCACTCCGGCGCCAGCACGGCGTCCGGGCCGGGCAGCAGCACGACCTCGTCCAGCGTCACGTTCTTCGCACGCGGGGCGCGGGCGACGGTGACCGCCCAGTGCCAGCCGCGGTAGGCCGCGTCCAGACACTCGAAGGTGTGGGTGACGACGCGGTCGGCGTCCGCCTGCGCACCCAGGTGCGCTCCGACGATCTCGGGCCCGACGGCCTCCTCGGCTGCCTGGCGGGCGAGTTCGACGGCCTCGGCACAGAGCCGGTCGGGGGTACGGCTTCGCATCGCAGCACTCACGGCGTCGATTCTCTCCCAGTTCTTCTGTCGCCCACGGCGTGTTGCCTTCTCGTCGCGGCTCGGTAGTCCCTCATCCATTCTGCGCGACCCGGGGCCGCGTCGGGTACCGGCCGCGCCGCTCGTCCGACCTCCCGGCGGCCCGGCGCCCCGGCGGGCGGACCCTGGGGCAGGCTACCCGTCGGTCGGTGCCCCGGCACAGTCCGGGGCGGAGCCGACCGTTCCGGAGGCCGCGCCGACCCCGTCGATTCCCGGGTCACCCCGGCGAATCTGGGGCAGGATGGGCTTGTGGCGGACGACGACCCGTCGCAGCATGCACGGCGCCCCTCGCAGGCCGGCAACCCAGACGAGGCGGACGCCGTGCCGCGACAGCAGCCTCCTGTCCCCGCTGCGGGCGAACCGCAGTCGGCGGACGGCGGCGGGGCGTCCGCGGCCGCGCCGGTCGGCCTGGAGAAGCCCGTCCTTTTGCCGGACGGCCTCCCCCCGGCGATCGACGACGACCCGGACGCCGCCCCCGAGCCGCACCGCAACTTCCTGGTCCGCACCGCCTCCGCGGCCGGCCTGCGCACCGGCCGGCTGGTGCACGGCACCGGCCGCCGGATCCGCCGCGCCACCTCGGCCGAGGGCGCGGGCGAGTCGGGCCTGGCGAAGCTGATCGAGCTGCACGCGCTGAACTCCTTCGGCGACATGCTGATCACCATCGCGCTGGCCTCCACCATCTTCTTCTCCGTCCCCACCGGCGAGGCCCGCGGCCGGGTCGCCCTCTACCTGCTAATCACCATGGCCCCGTTCGCCCTGCTGGCCCCGGTGATCGGCCCGCTGCTGGACCGGCTGCCGCACGGCCGCCGGGCGGCCATGGCGATGTCGATGCTGGCCCGGGCCGTACTGGCCTGGACGATGGCCGGGGTGATCTCCGGCGGCGGCATCGCGCTCTACCCGGAGGCGCTGGGCGTGCTGGTGGCGTCCAAGGCGTACGGGGTGGTGCGCAGCGTCGTGGTGCCCCGGCTGCTGCCGAGCCGGCTGTCCCTGGTGAAGGCGAACTCCCGGGTCACCCTGGCCGGGCTGCTGGCCACCGGGGTGGCGGCCGGGGTGGGCGGGCTGCTGCACCTGATCGGGCCGGGCTGGCCGCTGCGCGGCGCCTTCCTGGTGTTCGTGATCGGCACCCTGATGGCCTTCCACCTGCCGCACACGGTCGACTCGGCGAAGGGCGAGCAGCGGGCCGTGCTGCACGCCGACGTGCCCGGCGAGGGCGAGGGCTCCCACCTGGTCCACCACAGGCCGCCGAAGGTCAAGGCCTCGCTGCGCACCGTCGGCCCCTCGGTGGTGCTGGCCCTGCGGGCGATGGCGGGGATGCGCTGGCTGGTCGGCTTCCTGGTGTTCTTCCTGGCCTTCCTGCTGCGCACCGACCCGATCGGCGGACTGCGGCCGACCCTGGCGCTGGGCCTGGTGGCGGTGGCGGCCGGGACGGGCAACGCGCTGGGTTCGGTGCTGGGCTCCTGGCTGCGCACCCGCGGTCAGGAGGCGACGGTCACCGCGATGCTGCTGCTGGCGACGGGCGTGACGGCGGCGGCCGCGCTCTGGTACGGCGTGGTGACGGTGGTTCTGGTCGCCGGGGTGTCCGGGATGGCGGCCTCGCTGGGCAAGCTGGCGCTGGACGCGCTGATCCAGCGGGACGTCCCGGAGGCGGTGCGGACCTCGGCGTTCGCCCGTTCGGAGACGCTGATGCAGCTGTCCTGGGTGGCGGGCGGCGGGGTCGGCATCGTGCTGCCGCTGAACGGGGTGCTGGGCCTGTCGATCGCGGCCTCGGTGGTGGGCCTGGTGCTGCTGTGGACGATCCAATCGCTGCTGCGGCTGGGCCTGCGGCGTCACCCGGCCGCGCCCCGGGTGGCCTGAGAACCGCCGACCCGGCAACACGCGGCAACACGCGGTGGCCGACCCCCGCGTAGCGTGATCGGCCGGGTTCGGTAGATTCTGACGCATGAGCCTCAATACCCGTGTCATCGCCGCCCTCGGCGCCGTTGTCGTGGTCGGCGCCGCCACGGTGGGCACCTCCGTCGCGATCGCCGCCGGACAGACCGAGCACAGCTCCCACCGGGCCACCCTCCAGGTCGGCACCACGTCGGTCGCCGCGGACCCGCTGTGCTGGAACGACGGCAGCCCGCTCACCGACGACCAGCAGGACAAGTGCCGGACCACCGCCAACGAGGCGCTGGCGAACGGCACCCTGCCGCAGTCCGACGTGCGGGCCAGCGACCGGGTCGGCGTCGGCGTCAGCCCGAACGTGGCGAAGACCGGCTGGTGGGCCTCCACGAACGGCGGTTCGAGCACCCAGGGCGGGCAGACCAGCCTGTTCTCGTACGCCCAGGGGCCTTCCTTCTCCGGCTCCCAGCCGGCCGGCCGGGTGCTGAACTCCAGCGGCAAGACCGTGGTCACCGTGGTCGAGATCGACAAGAAGTCGGAGAGCCCGATCGCCGTCTGGTACTTCCAGATGAACACCAAGGACAGCTGACGCTCCCCCGATGAGCGCGCAGGTCGCCGACGTGCACCCCGGGCAGCCGGGCCCCGAACGGGCCCGGCTGCTCGTCGTCGTCGCGGTGCCGGCCGAGGCCGAGGCGGTGCTGCGCGGCCTGCCCGGCGGGGCCGCCGGTCTGACGCTGCCCGGCGGGGTGCTGCACCGCTGCACGGGCGTGCCGGTGGACGTGCTGGCCGCCGGGGTCGGCCCGGCCGCCGCCGCGGCCGCCGCCACCACCGCGCTGGCGGCCCGCCCGTACGGCCTGGTGGCCTCGGCCGGGATCGCCGGCGGCTTCGCCCCGCACGCCCCGGTCGGCGCCACCGTGCTGGCCGGGTCGATCGTGGCCGCCGACCTCGGCGCCGAGACCCCGGAGGGCTTCGCCGACGTCGCCGAGCTGGGCTTCGGCACCGCCCTGCACACCCCTCCCCCGACCGTCGTCGCGCTGGCCGAGCGGGCCCTGGCGGCGCACGCCGTCGACGCCGTGACCGGCCCGGTGCTGACCGTCTCCACCGTCACCGGCAGTGCCGAGCGGGCCGCCGTACTGGCCGCCCGTCACCCGGGTGCCGCGGCCGAGGCGATGGAGGGCTTCGGCGTGGCCGAGGCCGCCGTCCGCTTCGGCGTGCCGGCCTTCGAGCTGCGCACCGTGTCCAACCCGGTGGGCCCGCGCGACCGGGCCGCCTGGCGGATCGGCGAGGCGCTGGCCGCCCTGGAGCGGGCCTTCGCCGCCCTGCCCGTCCGAGAACTGATCGAGGAGGCCGGCTGTGGCTGAACGGCTGAGCATCGCGTACTCGCCCTGCCCGAACGACACCTTCGTGTTCCACGCCTGGGCGCACGGTGACGTCCCCGGGGCGGACGCCCCCGAGGTGACCTTCGCCGACATCGACGTCACCAACGGCCTGGCCGAGCGCGGCGAGCTGGACGTGCTGAAGATCAGCTACGGCGCGCTGCCCTGGGTCCTGGAGGAGTACGCCCTGCTGCCCTGCGGCGGTGCGCTCGGGCGCGGCTGCGGCCCGCTGGTGCTCACCCTGCCGGGCGTGGGCTCGCCCGCGGACCTCGCCGGGAAGACCGTCGCGGTGCCGTCCGAGCGCTCCACCGCCTACCTGCTGTTCCGGCTCTGGGCGGCCCGCGCCGTCCCGGGCGGCTTCGGCGAGATCGTCGTGCTGCCGTTCCACGAGATCATGCCCGCCGTCCGGGACGGCCGGGTGGACGCCGGCCTGGTCATCCACGAGGCGCGCTTCACCTACCAGCGGTACGGCCTGCACAGCCTGGCCGACATGGGCGAGGCCTGGGAGCGGGAGACCGGCCTGCCGATCCCACTGGGCGCCATCGTCGCCAGGCGGTCGCTGGGCGCCGAGCGGCTGCGCGAGCTCGCCGAGGCGATCCGCGCGTCCGTCCGGCAGGCCTGGGCGGACCCGTCGGCCAGCCGGGAGTACGTGCTGGCGCACGCTCAGGAGATGGACCCGGCCGTCGCCGACCAGCACATCGGGCTGTACGTCAACGAGTTCACCGCCGACCTCGGCGAGGAGGGCTACGAAGCCGTCCGCGCGCTGCTCACCCGGGCCGCAGCCGAGGGGCTGGTGCCCCCGCTCGACCCGGGTGCGCTCGCGTTCCCGTCCTAACCGGAACCTGCCTTCGGACTCCCCGGGAGTCAGATGTCGAACTGGTCGGCCACCGCGCGCAGCAGGCCTGCCAGCTTCTGGCCGGTCGGCTTGGCCGGGTAGCGCCCGCGCTGGAGGCCGGGCAGCACCGCGTCCAGGGTGGTGATCAAGTCCTGGACGATCGGCGCCATGTCGTCGGCGCTGCGGCGCTGGGCGGCGGCCACCGACGGCAGTGCCTCCAGCAGCTGCACGGCCATCGCCTGGTCCCCGCGGTGGCCGGCGACCACGCCGAACTCGACCCGCTGACCGGGCTTCAGCACGGTGACACCGGCGGGCAGCGCCTTGGTGTGGACGAAGACGTCGCCACCGTCGTCGCGCGACAGGAAGCCGAAGCCCTTCGTCTCGTTGAACCACTTGACCTGGCCGGTGGGCATCTCGAACAGTCCTCGAATGGGTGTGAGGGATCCCGGCCCTGGCCGGGGATCACTGGGTGGGATTGAAGACGGCCGACCTCGGCTCGGCGCCCGGGGGCGCTCAGGGCCAGCGCGTTGTCAGGAGCAGACTAACGGTCCGTCACTGCCTCATCAGCGTTCCGCGATGGATCCGCGTTCCGAGGGCCGGAGGGACCGGCTGGAGCGCGGGGATCTCGCGGTCACGGACGACCCGGTACTGGCACGGCCGGGGCGCGGTTCGGCGCAGTCCATCGGCTCACACCCCCGGGTCTGAGGACACGGGACGCCCTTGTAGCGCCCCTCGGCAACCCGTGCATACCCCCGCTCAGCAGGGATCAAAACGCATCGCTGCCGGGAAACTGCGCAACGTGACCGAGCCGCTCCGGTGGGCCGCCGCCGCGGCCGCTCTGCCAGACTGGGGGGCGCGGACCGGGCCCGAACGGGTGGCCCGGCGCGGCCCCAGGGAGTGACGGACGTGAGCAGCCAGAGCGCCGACCCCGGCGACGTGTACGTCAAGGCCGGGACAGTGGTCTTCGGAATCGGCGCGCTCGCCACCCTGGTCACCTTCGTACCGCTGTTCCTGCACCTGACGCCGCTGCCGACGGCCATGTACTGGCTGAGCATGCTGATGCCCGCCGGGTTCCTGGCCGCGCTGACCGGGCTGTTCCTGAACGCCCGGGCCCAGCGCGCCCGGGTGGAGCCCTAGGACACGACCCGGCCCGCGAGGTGCCGGTCGAGCCACTCCGGGAAGCCGGTGAGGTCGGTGAGCACCACGTCCGCGCCGGCGGCGCGCAGTTCGTCGGCGCCGTACGGGCCGGTGGCCACGGCGACCGCGACGGCCTCCGCGTGCCGGGCGCCCACGATGTCGCCGAGGTGGTCACCGACGTAGATGCTCGCGCCGTGCGCGCGCAGCGCCTCGCCCTTGGTCTCCGCCCAGAGGTCGCCGACGAGGACGTCCGCGGGCAGCCCGGCGTGCTCCAGGTGGAGACGGGCGTTCGGCTCGTACTTGCCGGTGATCACGGCGACCCGGCCGCCGTGGGCGCGGACCGCCTCGACGGCGGCGTGGGCGCCGGGCAGTGCCACGGTCGGGGCGAAGGCGTGGTCGCGGTAGAGCTCGCGGTAGCGGGCGACGGCCCGCTCGGCCTCGTCCGCCGGGAACCAGTTGCTGATCTCGTCCAGCAGCGGCGGACCGAGCCGGGTGACCACCAGGTCGGCGTCGACGTAGGTGCCGGTCTCGGCGGAGAGCGCCTGGTAGGTGGCGCGGATGCCGGGGCGGGTGTCCAACAGCGTCATGTCGAGGTCGAAGCCGACGGTGAGCGGGGCGGGTGAGGTGGCGGGCATGCCGTCAGGCTACCGAACCCCCGCCCGGGTGGGACACGGCGATTTGCCCCGCCTCCGAGACGGAACTTAGGTTTACCTGAGTTTCCGCGGAGAGGGCTCATGACCGACACCACCGCACCACCGGGCAAGCGGCGGACACCCCGTCACCGAATGCTGTGGCTCACCGCCGCGCTGGCCGTGCTGGCCCTCGCGGTGCTGCTGAGCCTCGCGGTCGGCAGCCGTACCGTGCCGCTGTCCGGGACGGTCGACGCGCTGCTGCACGGCGGCGACTCCGCCGACGCCGTGGTGATCCGCGAGCTGCGGCTGCCGCGGACGGTCGTCGGGCTGGCCGTCGGCGCGGCGCTCGGGCTGGCCGGGGCCGTCATGCAGGGCCTGACCCGCAATCCGATCGCCGACCCGGGCATCCTCGGCGTCTCGCAGGGCGCGGCGGCGGGCGTGGTGGTCGCCATCTCCGGGTTCGGGGTCTCCACCCTCACCGGGTACGTCTGGTTCGGCTTCGCGGGCGCCGTGATCGCCACCGTGCTGGTGTACGGCCTGGCCGGGCGCGGCCGGGGCGGGGCCACGCCGATCAAGCTGGCGCTGGCCGGCTCGGCGATGTCCGCCTTCATCGCCTCGCTGAACACCCTGGTGCTGACCACCGACGCGGCCACCATGGACCAGTTCCGGTTCTGGCACGTCGGCTCGCTCTCCGGCCGGACGGCGGACGTCGCCTGGCAGCTGCTGCCGTTCCTGGCCGTCGGCACCGTGCTGGTGGTGGCGGTGGCACGCGGGCTGGACGCGCTGGCGCTGGGCGAGGACACCGCGAAGGGGCTGGGGGCGAAGACCGGCCTGGTCCGGGCGGTCGGCGCGCTCGGCGCCACCGTGCTGACCGGCTCGGCGGTCGCGGCGGCCGGCCCGATCGCCTTCATCGGCCTCGCCGTGCCGCACGCCGCCCGCGCGGTGGCCGGGGCGGACCACCGCTGGATCCTGGCGTTCTCGGCCGTCCTCGGCCCGGCTCTGCTGCTGCTCGCCGACACCCTGGGGCGGGTGCTGTTCCCGCCGTCGGAGGTGCCGGCGGGCGTGATGACGGCCCTGGTGGGGGTGCCGGTGCTGGTGGCCCTGGTGCGTCGGCGGAAGGTGGTGGCGGCGTGACGACGGTGTCCCTGCGGGGGTACTCCGTGGTGCGGGCCGGGCGGGCCTCGTTCCTGCTGCACCGGCGTTCGGCGCTCGCCGCCGTCGGGCTGGCGGTGGCGCTGGCGGCGACGGTGGTGGCCTCGCTGTGCCTGGGCGAGTCGACCGTCTCGCCGGGCGAGGTCGTCAAGGTGGTGCTGGGGCAGCCGAGTCCGGACGAGCTGGTGGTCGGGGAGTTCCGGCTGCCGCGCGTCGTGGTCGGGCTGCTGGTCGGGGCGGCGCTCGGACTGGCCGGGGCGCTGGTCCAGACGGTCGCCCGCAATCCGCTGGCCAGCCCCGACGTGGTGGGCGTGACCTGGGGCGCGACCGTGACGGTGGTCGGGCTGATGGCGTACGGGGTGGTCGGCTCGACCGGGCAGGCGCCGTACGCGGCGGTCGGCGGCGGGCTGGTGGCCGGGCTGCTGGTGTACGCGCTGGCCTGGCGGCGGGGGCTGCACGCCCAGCGGTTCGTGCTGATCGGGATCGGGATCAGCGTGGCGCTGTCCTCGCTGACCTCGGTGTTCCTCACCAAGGGCGACGGCTTCCAGGCGCAGGCCGCGAAGGTGTGGATGACCGGCAGTCTGAACGGCGCCGGCTTCGACCAGGCCGACTGGCTGGCCCGGGTGCTGCTGGCGGCCCTTCCGGTGGCGCTGTGGGCGGCGCGCGCCCAGCGGTCGATCTCCTTCGACGACGCGACCGCCGTCGGCCTCGGGCTGCGACTGGACCGGATCCGCCTCGGCATGGCCCTGCTGGGCATCGTGCTGGCCTCCTGTGCGGCGGGCGCCGCCGGGCCGGTGGACTTCGTGGCGCTGATGGCCCCGCAGATCGCGCTGCGGCTGGCGAGGTCGGCGCAGGTGCCGCTGCTGTGCTCGGCGCTGACCGGCGCGCTGGTGGTGGTGCTGGCCGATCTGCTCGCCCGGCGCCTGCTCGCCCCGACCGAGCTGCCGGTGGGCGTGGTGACCGGCATGGTCGGCGCGCCGTACCTGATGTGGCTGTTGATCCGATCCCGCCGTGGAGGCTCCCGATGACCGCACACCGCTTGGAGGCCCGGGGCCTCACCCTGGCCTACGAGGCGCGCACGGTCGTCGAGGGCCTGGACGTCGGCATCCCGGACGGCCGGGTGACGGTGATCGTCGGCCCGAACGCCTGCGGCAAGTCGACCCTGCTGCGGGCCCTCGGCCGGCTGCTGAAGCCGGTGCGCGGCGCGGTGCTGCTGGACGGCGAGGAGCTGGCCCGGATCCCGACCAAGCGGATCGCCCAGCGGCTCGGCCTGCTGCCGCAGTCGCCGACCGCGCCGGAGGGCATCTCGGTGGCGGACCTGGTCTCGCGCGGCCGCCAGCCGCACCAGAGCTGGTGGCAGCAGTGGTCGGCGGAGGACGAGGCGGCCGTCACCGAGGCGCTGGAGCGCACCTCGACGGCGGAGCTGGCCGAGCGCAGCGTGGACGAGCTGTCGGGCGGCCAGCGCCAGCGGGCCTGGATCGCCATGGCGCTCGCCCAGGGCACCGACATCCTGCTGCTGGACGAGCCGACCACCTACCTGGACATCGCGCACCAGGTGGAGGTGCTGGACCTGGTCCGGCGGCTGAACGTCGAGCGCGGCCGGACGGTCGTCGCGGTGCTGCACGACCTCAACCAGGCCGCCCGGTACGCGGACCACCTGGTGGCGATGCGGGACGGCCGGGTGGTCGCCGAGGGCCCGCCCGGCGAGGTGGTGACGGCGGAGCTGGTGCGGGAGGTGTTCGGACTGGACTCGGTGGTGGTGCCGGACCCGGTGACGGGCACTCCGCTGGTCGTGCCGGGCGCGCCGTGGCAGGCGCCGGCCGAAACCGCCGGAGCCGTGGGTGCCCAGGGGGCGTCCAGTAGGCACCAAGGAGGGACCGAGTAGGCGCTTAACGGCCTTTTGGGTTCGATTTCGGACATAATCGACGGGCCCCCGCCGCCCACCGCCGAGGACCCGCCGATGCCCCGGATCGCCCGCCGTACCTTCCTCGCCGGCCTCGGCGGGGCCGCGCTCACGGCGTGCACCGGCTCCCGCTCCGGCGGCGGGCAGCCGCCGACCCCGGACGGCTCCGAGGCCGGCGGCTCGCCCTCCCCCGCCCCGCTGCCGCCGGTGACGGTGAACGCCGCGACCGGGCCGGTGCAGGTGCCGGGCGAGCCGCTGCGGGTGATCGTGCTGGACACCGACGTGCTGGACTCCGCGCTGACCCTGGGCATCACCCCGGTCGGCGCCGCGCTCCCGGCGGCCGACTCCCGCTTCCCCGAGTACTGGCCGGCCTCCCGCACCTCGGGCATCCGGCTGGTCGGCCCGGCCGGCGCGCCCGACCTCGCTTCCGTCCGGGCGCTGCGGCCGGACCTGATCCTCTCCAACCAGGCCCGCGACGGCGACCGCTACGACCGGCTGCGGGAGATCGCCCCGACCGTGCTCACCCAGACCACCGGGGCGCCGTGGAAGGCGGACTTCCAGCTGCACGCCCAGGCGTTGAGCCGGGTCGCGGCCGGGGCCGCCTTCGTCACCGCGTACCAGAAGCACGCCGGGCAGGTGGCGGGGGCGCTGTCGGCGGCGAAGCTGTCGGGGAGCCGGGTGAGCCTGGTGCGCTTCACGGAGGGCGGCGGGATCCGGCTGTTCGGGCGGCAGAGCTTCCCCGGGATCGTGCTCGCCGACGCCGAGGTGGGCCGGCCTGACGCGCAGAACGTCGACCAGTCGGACTTCGAGATCCCGCTGGACCAGCTCGGCAAGGCGGACGGCGACCTGCTGCTGTACGCGACGTACGGCAGTCCGGCCGCCTCGGGCGCGGAGGCGGCGCTGGCGAGCCCGGCGTGGCAGGCGCTCGGCGCGGTCAAGGCGCACCGGGCGTTCCCGGTGGACGACCAGCTGTGGTTCCAGGGGATCGGGTACACCGGCGCCAACTTCATGCTGGACCAGGTGCAGCGCTTCCTCGGGGCGTGACTGCCGGAGGGACGTGACCGCCGGAGGGACCTGCCCGCCGCAGGGACGTGGCCGAACTGACCTGGGCAGGCGTCGATCCCATCCGCCACAATGGGCCGCCACTTTCACACACGTCCCGGGGGATCCACCATGTCGACCGCGGTAGCTCCGACCGCTCCAGCCCGCAAGGGAAAGGCCGCCGCGTTCGGCTGGCTGATCAGCATCGCCTTCAACGTGGTCGCGCCGATCATGATCTACAACCAGCTGCACGACCACGGCTACAGCGACTCCACCGCGATCCTGCTGTCCGGTCTCGGGCCGGTGCTCGACACCGTGATCTACCTGGCCTGGCACCGCCGGATCGACGAGTTCGCCGTCGTCTCGCTGGTGTTCGTCGCGCTGACGCTGGTCGTCTCGCTGGTCGGCCCGACCGACCCGAAGATGCTGCTGGCCAAGGACTCCTTCGTCTCGGGCCTGCTCGGCGTGCTCTACCTCGGCTCGCTGGCGGCGCCGAAGCCGATCATGTTCTACTTCGGCCGCAAGTTCGCCACCGACGGCACCCCGGAGATGGTCTCCTGGTGGAACTCGATGTGGCAGTACCCCGGTTTCCGGCTGGTGCAGCGCAACCTGACCGTCGTGTGGGGCATCGCGTTCATCCTGGAGGCCGCGCTGCGGATCGTCCTCGTCTACACGCTCTCGCACGGCACGGTGGTGACCATCAACAGCATCCTGCCGTTCGCGGTGCTCGGCGGGCTGATCTACTTCACCATCACCTACGCCAAGCGGGCCAGTGCCCGGGGCCGGGCAGCCGCCGCGGCGGCTGCTGCCGCGGCTGCCAAGGCGGCTGCTGCCTGATTCAGCTCGAACTCGCGTAGCGGGCCGGGGAGATGCCGACCGCTGCGGTGAAGTCCCTGGTGAGATGGGCCTGGTCGGCGTAGCCGAGCTCGACGGCGAGCGCCGCCAGGTCCAACTCCCCCTCCGCCGAAACGCGTTCAGCTGCCTCGTGGAGTCGGGCCCGGCGCAGTACCCACTTCGGGGAGGCGCCGACGTACTCGGCGAACAGCCGCTGGAGGCGGCGGACGGTCAGGCCCAGTTCGCGGGCCAGGTCGTCCACCCGGCACAGGTCCGGCGAGCCGGTGATCCGCTCCACCATCGCGGCGACCTCCTCGGCGACCGGGTCGGGCGCGGGCAGGCGCGGCAGCAGGAAGGCGTCGGCCCGCTCGGCGCCCGGCCCGTCCAGGACCAGGGTGTTGGCCTTGTCCGCCCCGGGGCCGAAGTAGTCGGCGGCGGGGACGGACCGGTCGGCCAGTTCGCCCACCGGGTGCCCTGCGAAGGGCCGGAAGGCGCCGGGCCGGAACTTCACGCCCAGCACCTGCCCGGCCCCCTCCAGGCGGCGGACGAAGAGCGAGCGGTCCACCCCGTAGACCCGGGCCCGCGGGGCCTCGAAGACCAGGTGGACGTTCGGGTGGGCAAGCACCTTCTGCTCGTACGGCGGGTGGCCGGTCAGGTCCCAGCGGACCGTCCAGTAGTACTCGACGAAGCGCGCCACGGCGGGCGCGGGCGCCAGCCGGTCCACCCTGATCAGCTCGGCGGCCCGGGCCGGGTGGAGCACGCCGCGGCCGAGGCCGGGAGGGTCGGGGGCGTCCATGACGGCCAGGCTAGGGCCTGGCCGTCGGTGGCGCCGTACACGGGACTGCCGGGAGGGGTCTCAGCAGAAGATCGCCACGGAGAACGGGCGGTCGTTGTCCACCCCCGGTGGGGTCGCCGCGCGGACGAACAGGGTGCTGGAGTTCACCAGGCCCAGCAGGGTCGACGAGTTCCCGGGGCCCGGGTCGTTGCCGCCCTGGGTGTTGAGGGTGCCGGTCAGGGCGCAGTTGGTGGCGTCGAAGTTGGTGAAGAGGTTGTACCGCCCGCCACCGAAGTGGTTGACACTGGTGATGCTGCCGTCACCGGCGAGCTGCCGCCCGCTGGCGTCGAACTTGCCCCAGTGCGTGGTGGCCGCCGCGAGCCGGGGCTCCGGCTTGGGTTCGGCCGAGGCCGAGGAGGCGACGAGGGCGCCACCGGCCACGAACGGGAGAAGGGCTGCGCCCACGATCAGCTTCTTGAACCTGGTCATCGTCTCTCCGATCGGATTCGACGGCCGGGGCCGACTTGCCGCCCGCTCCCGGCTCATGCCCGTCCTTCCTATCCGAACGGCCGACCCGGCGGGGGACTTGTCGGGGACAGTTCACCCGTGTGTGTGACGGCGCGCTGTCGCGTTTCTTCAAGACCGGGCGGCGCCCCCCGGCGCACGATCGGGGCGTGAACGCTCACCCCCTGCATCCCCTCCTGACCCGTGCCGCCACCACCGCTGCCGCTGTCGCCGCCGGCGTCCCGGCCGAGGTGTCGTCGGACGCGCCGACCCCCTGCGGGGAGTTCGACACCCGGGCGCTGATCAACCACTGGGTGCTGTACACCTCGCACGGCCTGGAGCACCGGGCCCGGCGCACCGAGCTGCCCGCGGAGCTGGCCGAGCGGGACTTCACGGCGGACGCGGACTGGCGGGCGGAGTACGCGGCCCAGCTGGAGCGGGCGGTCGCGGCCTGGGGCGAGCCCGCTGCCTGGGCGGGGGACGTCGACCTCGGCGGGTCGCCGTTCCCGGCGGTGGGGATCGCCCGGATGCTGGTCCTGGAACTGCTGCTGCACGGCTGGGACGTGGCTCGGGCGGCCGGCGGGAGCATCGAGGTCGATGACGAACTCGCGCTGTTGGTGGGCGAGATCGTGGCGGAGAACGCCGAACTGTTCCGCCAGTACGGCGGGTTCGCGGAGCCCGTCGCGGTCCCGGAGTCCGCCTCGGCGTGGGAGCGCGCCCTGGCGGCCTCCGGGCGTGACCCGCACTGGAAGGCCTGACCGCTCAGTCCATCAGGTCGGGCGAGAAGTAGTCCCGCAGGCGGGTGATCCTGCCGTCGCGGACGCGGACGATCTGCACCAGCGAGACCGCCCGGTCCTCCTCGCCGTCGTCCCCGTCGAAGACCGTGTCGATCTCGGCGATGAACACGTCGGGGTCGGCGGTGGTGTGCAGCACGTAGGCGGACTTCTCGACGTTCGGCGGGCGGTCGCCCTTCGCCCGGTGCTGCTCGTAGTACGCCGCCATGACGCTGCGGATCTCCTCGCGCCCCTCCAGCCGCCGGGGGAAGGCGGCGCCGGCGGGCACGAGCGGCGCCTCGAAGACACCGTCCTCGGTGAAGCACTCGGCGAGGGCGTCGGCGTTCCGGGTCATGGCCCCGGCGTAGACGTAGCTCTGGAAGATCTCCTGCGGCGTGCGGGACACTGCGGCCTCCTCGGGCTCGGACTTGGAGTTCCACCCCATCACATCAGCTGTGCGGAACAGCAGTTCAGTTCGCCCGCATCGCCGCCGTGAGCTTGTCCCGGAGCAGGCGGACGGCCGGGGAGTGCTGGTCGGGGCGGGCGACCAGGCCGAGGCGGGCGTTCGTGGCGGCGTCGGTGAGCGGGACGGCCCGCAGACCGGCGCCCTCGACGGCCGAGGGGCTGAGCACGGCGACCCCGGCGCCGCGCTCGGCCAGCCGGAGGACGGCCGTCGGGGAGCTGGCCTCGATGTCCACCCGCGGCTCCAGGCCGAGTTGGGCGCAGGAGCGGTCGTAGGCGGCGCGCAGGCCGGTGCCCGGGGAGAGGCAGAGGATCTTCTCGCCGCGCAGGTCGGCGAGTTTCAGGCCGGTGCGGTCGAGGGGGTGCCCGGCGGGGACGACGGCGGCGATCGGGTCGTCCACCACCACGCCGACCTCCAGCCCGGGGGCCACCTCGCCCGCGTAGCCGATCAGGGCCAGGTCGAGCGCGCCTGCCAGGACTTGGGACTGGAGCAGGTCGGAGTGCCCTTCGTGCAGGCTCAGTTCGATACCGGGGTGAGTACGGCCGAGGTCGGCGACGGTGTCCAGGAAGGGCGGGATCGAGCAGCCCATGATCATGCCGAGCCGGACCCGGCCGCGTACGGCGTCGGCGAACTCGGCTGCCGTGTGCCGGATCGCGTCGAGGGTGGCGAGGGCGTTCTTGGCGAGCGGCAGGATGGCCTCGCCGGCCGGGGTGAGCTGGATGCGGCGGCCGGCGCGGTCCAGTAGCTGTTGGCCCAACTCACGCTCAAGCTTGGCCACTTGGGTACTGACGCCGGACTGGCTGACGTGCAGGCGGGCGGCGGCGGCCGTGAAGGAGCCCTCGTCGACGACGGCGGCGAAGTAGCGCAGCTGGTGCATCTCCATATCTGATGATGATAGCTGGCATCTGATCTATCTGTTGGACGGATGGATGGGGCGGCGGAAGGATGGAGCCATGACGACGACGAAGAGTGCACGCGAGCTGGCCGAGTCCTACTTCACCGCCTGGGAGGCGGGCGACTTCGACACCATCCGGGGCCTGCTGGCCGAGGACGTCGACTTCGTCGGGCCTCTCGGCACGGCCTCGGGGATCGACCAGGCGCTGGGCGGACTCCGGGGGCTCGGGCAGGTGCTGGAGAAGATCGACGTGAAGGTGCGGGTGGCGGAGGGTGATGAGGTCATCACGTGGTTCGAGCTGCGCACTTCGGTTGCGCCGCCGGCGCCGACGGCGAACTGGATGCACGTGGAGAACGGGAGGATCGCGCGGATCCGGGTGACCTTCGACCCGCGCGAGCTGCTGGCGGGATTCGAGAAGAAGGCCTGAGCAGGGCGGGCAGAACAGCAGGGGGCCGTGATCGCCGGGGGGCGGTGGCGGCCCTCTTCGGCTGTTCGCGCTCAGGCGTCCTCGTCGGGCGGGGTCGCACGGAGGGCGGTGACGACCCCCAGGGCGACCGTGGCGATCGCCAGGGCGAGGAGCGTCGCGAAGGCGACGGCGATCAGGAATCGCACGGGCGCTCGCGGTCTCGGTCGCGGTCGGCGTCGAGGAGGAGGGTGAGGAGGTTCAACAAGGTCGAGGCCGGGGCCGTGTTGAAGCGGACCAGGACGCGGCCGTCGAGGGTCTTGTCGGTGGAGGCCGAGGGGAAGATCAGGCCGAACTTCCGGCCGCGCTCGTGGAGTTCGGCGAGCAGGGTGAGGATGTGGTCCTCGGTGTAGGCCCGGATCCGGGGATCGGTGGGCAGCATGGGGCGGCGGTGGGTCGTCATCAGGCGGCGTCCAGCTCGAACCAGACGGCCTTGCCGCGCTTCTGGGGCTCGACGCCCCAGCGGTTGGTGAGGCCCTCGACCAGCTGGAGACCCCGGCCCGACTCGGAGAGGAGGGAGGGGGCGCTGGACCGGGGGACCAGCGGGCTCTCGTCGAAGACGGAGACGCGGAGGGTGACGGGGGTGATCGCGAGGATCTGGAGGACGGGGGCGGGGGTGTTGGCGTGCCGCCAGGCGTTCACGAGCAGCTCGCCGAGGGCGAGTTCGGCGTCAAAGGTGGCGGAGGGCGGCCAGCCGAGGCGGAGCATCGCGTCCTGGAGGGACTGGCGGCCGAGGGCGAGCGAGGGCGTGTTGCGGTGACGCATGGGAGTTCTCCCGGGCGTGTGTGGGGTGGAGAACCGGCGGAACCGTCGCCGTGAGCCAGGCCAGGCAAATGGGCATGGCTGCTCTGCGGCGCTTGCTGGCAAGCATTACTGACGATCCGTCGGATCGAGGTGACATTGACCATAACGCACAGAGGTATCCAAATTTCCACTCTCGTAGAAAGTTCCCTCTACGGTGGTAACTGATGGCCCCATGCTCAGCTGGCGCGGCAGACTGGGCCAACCCGCACCCGGAAGGAAGTCATGCCACCTCGCCCGAGCCCAACGCTCCGTCAGCGCCGACTCGGCATCGAACTTCGGAGAATGCGCGAGCAGGCCGGGTTCGGCGGCACTGAACTCGGCCGGATGGTCGGCATGAGCCCAGCCCAGGTGACGCAGATGGAGTCGGGCAGGATCGGCATCAGCACTGACCGACTGCGCGTGATCGCCGCCGCCTGCAGCTGTGTCAACGAACCCCTCATCGAAGCACTCGCCACTCTCATTGGCGAGCGAGGCAAGGGGTGGTGGGAGAAGTATCGCGGCACCCTCTCAGACGACTTCCTCGATGTGGCAGAAGTTGAGGGGCACGCACAAAGACTCGCCACCTTTACGATCACCTTCGTCCCCGGGCTACTTCAGACGAGCGCCTATGCCTCGGCGGTCTTCAGCCGAGCTTTCCCCGCCCCGGCTCGTCATGAAGTCGATCTCAGAACCACCTTCCGCATGCAGCGGCAGCAGGTCGTCAGATCTGGAGACGTTCCCTACACAGGGTTCATCCACGAGGCAGCACTGCGGATGCAGTTCAGCGGTCCGAAGGTCCTCATCGAGCAGCTCGACGCACTCATCGAAGACTCCCACGCGCCGGGAATCTCAATCCGGGTCGTACCGTTCGATGTCGAGACGTTGCCCGGCCCCAGCGAGAACCTCACCTACGCCAACGGTGCAGTGCCTGAACTCGACACCGTTCAGATGGACACAGGCCACGGCAACCAGCTCTATGACGCTCCAGCCCAACTGACCGCGTTCCGGGAGATCCTCGGCCGCATGGAGTCCGTAGCTCTGTCGGAGGATGAGTCTCGATCGTTCATTCAGACTGTCAAGGCAGAGATGGAAAGCAAACATGGCTAAGTTCGAGTGGCAGAAGTCCAGCTACTCCGGAGCAAACGACACCTGCGTCGAAGTCCGTACCGTGGGCCAGCTGATCGAACTCCGCGAGTCCGACGAAGGCCACACCATCCTCCGCACCACCCCCGACGCCCTCGCCGCCCTACTCCACGGCGTCAAGGCCGGCGAGTTCGACCACCACGCCTGACCACCCCAAGCCCTCGGCCCGGGAAGTCGATCCCGTCGACTTCCCGGGCCGTTCGAAAGTGCTTCGACAGTGCTTCGAAAGAGGTTCGACAGTCTGCAGGTGAAAGCCCTGTGTCCCCCTGGGCAGAGCCTTGCTGTGGCCAGGTCTCACCATTACTACTGTCCTCAGCCGCAAGCGCTTCGACACTTCGCGCCTGCGTGAGCCCGGACCCCGCTGGCGAGCGCCACCTCGCTGACGCCAGATCCCCCCACCGCACCAGGGTCCGGAACCACCCCCACAGCCGTCCTTGGAGGGACACATGAGATGGCACAGCCACACCCGTAACTCCACCACCAGCAAGCCGGGCAGGCTCGGCCGGCTGGTCCTGACCGGCGCCGTGATCGCCGGGTTCCTGAGCCTCGCGTCCCCCGCCCACGCCCAGGTGTCCTCCACCTGCGACAAGGGTGGCCAGTACACCCAGGGCAGCTGGACGATCTACAACAACATCTGGGGCCAGAACGCCGGTTGGCAGTGCCAGACCGTCAACAGCATCAAGTCCTGGTACGTCGACGGCAGCCAGTCCGGGGGCGGGGTCAAGTCCTATCCGAACACCGGGGTCCGGCCCCAGACGCCGCTGTCCCAGCTGAACTCCGCGGGCTTCTGGTACAACACCTCGTCCGCTCCCGCCTCCGGCGGTGACTGGTGGGACTGGACGAGCGACTTCTGGTCGACCGGCAACCAGGACGAGGTCATGGTCTTCACCAGCTGGTACCCGTCCACGGGCGGCGGCTGGGGCAAGCAGATCGCGTCCAACGTGACCATCGGCGGCATCCTGTACGCGTCGGTCTGGCAGGCCGATCCCGGGTGGAACGTCCTGCAGCTCATCCCCGCCCAGCAGAGCACCACCGGCACCATCGACGCCTCGGCGGTCTGGCGATGGGCCGCGTCGCGGAACCTCCTGCGCAACACCACCTTCGACACGATGCAGTTCGGCATCGAGATCACCTCGACCAGCGGCGTGCAGAAGCGGTACTCGCTGAACTCCTACAGCGCCTGGTGGAGCAACACCTCCGGCGGCGGATCGAGCATCTAGCCGCACGACGCGCACCACGACGGCGCGTTCCGTCCACGGGCGAAGCCCCAGGCCACTGGCCTGGGGCTTCGCTTCGTTGTGCGGCTCCCGCTGCGGGCGGCTACTTGAGGGGCGTGCCGCCCGAGTCGCGGTACGCGATCGTCTTGTCGATCGGGTTGCCGCCGTCGGTCTCGGGCGTGGTCTGCTCTTGCCAGCCGGCGCCGAATTCCCGCTCCGCCCCCCTCCCCCCCATGCTGGGACCATGAAGATCGCCGCCGCCCAGCTCTCCTGCGTGCCCGCCGACCTGCCCGCCAACGTCCGGCAACTCGTCGCACTCACCGGCCAAGCCCGCGCCCGGGGTGCCGAATTGATCGTCTTCCCCGAATTCGCGTTGACCGGCTACGAACTCGAAGCCCTGGCCGCCGACCCCAGCCTCTGGGTCACCCCGGACGACCCCCGCCTGGCACCCCTCCGGGCCACCGGCATCGCCGTCGTCCTCAACTGCGCCGTCCCCACCGACGGGCCCCGGCCCGCCATCGGCACCTACGTCTACGGGCCCGACGGCGAGCTGATCACCACGTACCTCAAGCAGCACCTCTACGAGCACGAGCAGGACGTCTTCACCGCGGGCGACCAGGACGGCCGCTTCGAGCTCAACGGCCTCCGCTTCGCCCTCGCCACCTGCTTCGACAACCACTTCCCCGACCTCACCGGCCGGGGCGGCGCCGACGGCTGCGACGTCCACCTCGCCAGCTCCCTCTACGGCACCGGCAACGGCATCCACGAGCGCGCCACCGTCTACCCGGGCATCGCCAAGGCCACCGGCATGCACGTCGTCCTCGCCAACCACGTCGGCCCCTCCGGCCCGTGGACCGGCTGCGGCGCCGCCGCCCTCTGGGCCCCGGACGGCACCCTCCTCGCCGAGGCCGACGACCACACCACCACCGTCGCCATCGCCGACATCCTCTGACCACCGTCGGGAGTGCCGGTGCCGTCAGGCGGCGGGGCGCAGGGCGGTGTCGAGGAGCTCGGGGAAGAGGTCGATCGGCGGGCGGTTCCGGTCGCCGTTGACGTTCGTGGCGACCGCCCGGCTGCCGTCGCGGGTGCCGTAGAGGTAGGACCAGTTGCCGGTGATCACACCGCCATGGCCGAACACGGTGGTGCCGCAGCGCAGTTCGAAGGAGGACAGGCCCAGGCCGTAGCTGTGGCCGTCCAGCCAGGCGCCGTCCGGGACGGGGATCACGGTGAGCATCTCATCCAGCTGCGCGGGAGGCAGCAGGCGGCCGCCGAGCAGGGCGGTGAGGAAGGTGTTGAGGTCCCCGCAGTTCCACGGCGGCGGCGACTCGGTGAGGCCACATCTGCATAGGCTGGCCGTCCCATCCGACGCACCGCGACGAGGTTCGGCCCATGCCCAGCAGCACCAGGATCCGCCTGATCGAGCCCACCGACGCCGCCCCGATAGCGGCGCACCGGGTGCGGGACTTCGAGGCCTTCCGGCCGTGGGAGCCGGCCCAGCCCGCCGACTTCTTCACCCCCGAGGGCCAGGCGGAGCGGATCGACCGGCTGCTGGCCGGCCACCGGGCCGGCTCGGTCTGGCCCGGCGTGGTGCTCGCCGACGACCAGGTGATCGGGCAGATCACCATCGGAGGCATCCTGCCGCAACCACACCTGCGCCGCGGCTCCCTCGGCTACTGGATCGCCGGCGTCGCCCAGAACCAGGGGCACGCCGGGCGCGCCGTCGGACTCGCACTCCGGGTGATGACGGACGAACTCGGGCTGCACCGCGCCGAAGCGTCCACCCAACTGGAGAACCTGCCCTCCCAACGGGTGCTGCGCCGCAACGGGTTCAGCCCGTACGGCGTCGCGCACTCCTCGATCCTCCTCGACGGCAGCTGGCGGGACGGGCTGCTGTGGGAACGGATCCTCGGCGACTGACCACGGACGGGGGATGGTCCGGGCCTCGCCCGGATTCCCGACCATCGCCTGGCAGCAGGGGCAGGCGATTCGCCCCGGCCGACCGGGAATCGTGGCGGCGGTCATGCCCGGACGTGGCGACCGAAGCGACCGGAATCAGCTGCCTCCCCCGACCTCCGGCAGCTGAGCCCGGAAGTCCGCGTGACGGGTCGCGTAGTGCCAAGCGGCGTCACGGACCTGGCAGGCCCGAAGAACCTCGACCGGGTCGGTCACCAGCTCCATACCGACGGTCCGATCCCCCTCGAAGTGAAAGCGGGCGACCGTGCGGGAGTCGAACAGCCAGAAATCCGACAGCCCGCCCAGCCCGCCCGCTTCGCGCCGCGCGATGTGGAGCGCGAACCCCAGCTGATCAGCCTCGACGAGTTCGAGAACCTCTTCACGACCTTCCAGCACACGACCTACCGGCTGGAGACTCGCCGGCGCTACCGCTCTGACGAGCGGTCGGAAACGTACCGCCAGTTCGCCGCCGGCCATACTCCCGAATGGGACCTGGACGGTCCCTGGTGCCGCTCTCGTCGCGAGCAGTCGGCCCTGGGCAAGCGGTTCGAGCGCGTGCGGATCATGGACAACCCGCCCACGCTGGGACAGCGCTATCTGCTCAACAACTCCGAACGGAACGGCAAGGTCGGCGAGGACATCCGCTACCTCTGGCGCGCCGACGCCGAGCGGCTGGATCTCCCGGCGGAGGACGCCTGGCTGTTCGACTCGCGTGTCATCGCACTGCTGCACTTCGACGCAGACGACGAGGTGACCCACGTCGAGCTGATCACCGACCCGGTCCGGGTCGCCCGGGCCTGCCAGGAGCGGGACGCAGCCTGGCACTTCGCCGTCCCGCACCGCGAGTTCGCTGCTGGGGTACCGTCCGCTGTGTGAGCACCGACTTCCGCCACGCCAGAATCGCCCTCGGTCAGCGCCTCCGTGAGCTGCGCGCCGAGGGCGGTTTCACTGGCCGGGAACTGGCCGACCGCCTGGGCTGGACCCAGTCCAAGGTCCGCAAGCTGGAGACCGGCCGGCAGACGGCCACCCACGACGACCTCGCGGCCTGGGCCGAAGGTGTCGGCCAGCCCGGCACAGCCGCCGAGTTGTCGGCCAGGTTGCGGGCCTTCGAATCGGGAACCCGCTCCTGGCGGCGGCAGCTGGCCGCCGGGCACAGGCCGGTGCAGGACACCCTGACTACCGAGCACGACCGTTCAACTGTCATGCGAGCCTGGGAGAACGCGATGGTCGTCGGCATGCTCCAGACGGCCGACTACGCCCGGCACATCTTCAACGCGTACGTCGATCTCCACCGATCGCCGCGGGACGTCGAGGACGCCGTACGGGCGCGCATTCATCGACAGGAGATCCTCTACCAGCCGGGCAAGGAATTCCATGTCGTCATGGCCGAAGCCGCGCTTCGCGCGATGATCTGCCCGCCAACCGTCATGGCGGCACAACTCGACCGGCTCAGCGGCGTGATCGGTCTGGACACCGTCTCACTCGGCATAGTGCCGTTCGAAGCCTCGGTGTCGCTGCCGCCCGCGAACGGCTTCTGGATCTTCGACGAACGACTCGTCATCGTCGAGGACTGGCACGCCGAACTCTGGCTCGACCAGCCCGAGAACGTGGCACTGTACCTGCGCGTCTGGGACACCCTGGAAAGCGCGGCCGTCTACGGCGCGGACGCCCGCAAGGTCATCACGCGCTGCCGCAGGGCGCTCGGGACCGTCTGAGGAATCACCGAGAACCTCGCCTGCCGGGTGCCGGAATATTCGAGAATCAGCCACCCATCCGAGCCCGCCGTGCACCTACCGTTTCTCCTGACGATGCATCAGGCATTGCTAGAGCAAAGGGGACGCACATGCCCATGTCCAACGACGGCAAGCACGGCGGCGGGTCCGGCTCCGGCCAGGGTGGTGGCCAGCAGGACGACTCCAGCAGCGGCAACAAGCACGGTGGCGGCGGCAGCGACGAGGGCGGCAACACCTCGGACGGCAGCGGCCCGGCGTCGGGCCGCTGACGCGTGAGCGAGAAGCACGAAGCGGAGGCCGGTCGGGCCCGGCTGGCCTCCGCGCTCATCGCGAACGGGTCCCTCACCTCCGACTGGCTGGCGTCCTACCACGCCGTGCCGCGTCACTGGTTCGTGCCTGCGGTGATCTGGCCCGGACAGGGAGACGGCGTCCGCCAGGGCGAGGCCGTGAACCGGCACGTAGACCCGGGCGCCTGGTGGCGCGCCGTGTACTCCGACGTGCCGCTCACCACTCAGTGGGACGACGGGGAGCACAGCGGATTCACGCGCGGCTCGATCCCCACGTCGTCCAACTCCATGCCGACCATGGTGTTCTCGATGCTCTCCGCCCTCTCCCTCGACCACGGCCACCGGGCGCTGGAGGTCGGCACCGGCACCGGCTGGAACGCGGCCCTGCTCTCCCACCGGCTCGGCTCCGACCACGTCGTCACCGTCGACATCGACCAGGAGGTCTCGGCCGACGCCCGACTCCGGCTCACCCGCGCCGGGTTCACCCCCACCTGCGTCGTCGGCGACGGGTCCGACGGCCACCGCACCGGCGCGAAGTTCGACCGGGTGATCGCCACCTGCTCCGTCCGCCGGCTGCCGTACGCCTGGGTGGAGCAGTCCCGGCCGGGTGCCGTGATCGTCGCGCCGTGGGCGCCCGAGTACGGCGGGGAGGCGATCGCCCGGCTCACCGTCGGCGGTGACGGCACGGCGAGCGGCCGGTTCGTCGGGTCGTCCGCCTTCATGCGGCTGCGGCGCCAGCGCACGGCCCGGCCGAGCAGCCCGGAGTACCTGTCCGGCCCGTGGCCGGCCGACGGAGCGAAGTCCTCGACGTCCCTCTCCCCCGAACAACTCGGCCACTGGCTGGTGATGTTCGCGATCGGCGTGCAAGTGCCCGACGCCTTCCCCCTGGTCGAGCGGTACGCCGACGGCAGCTACACCCTGTGGCTGCACGACACGGCCGTCACCTCCTGGGCCACCGTCGACTGGGAGCCCGGCCGCACCGCCTACACCGTGGTGCAGTCCGGCCCCAGACACCTCTGGGGCGAGGTGGAGGCCGCCTGGCAGTGGTGGGACGCCCACGGCCGCCCGGGCTTCGACCGGTTCGGGCTCACCGTCACGCCGGATGGCCAGGCGGTGTGGCTGGACGACCCCGACAGCCCCGTGGGGTGAGTGGTGCGCGGCCCGTCCGACCACTCGAACGGGTGTCGGTGAATCGTTGCCTCTTGCTGTCTCCGGGTGAACGGGGCGGTGAGAGGTCTCCCGAGCGGTGATAAAGCCTCGCGACGCATCAGCCGTACGGGAGGTCTTCGTGAAACGCAGTCGTGTCATCGTCGTGTCGGTCGTGGCCGCGCTCGCCTTCGGGTCGGGAATCGCCTTCGCGGACCAGGCGGGCCCCACCCGGGTCGCCGACGAGCCGCTCCTGCTCCACACGGTCGGGAACTTCATCACCCTCCAGCCGGGACAGGAGGCCACGGTGCGAAGCCGGCAGTGTCCGGCCGGTGAGATGGCCATCAGCGGCGGTGTCCAGGGGGGCGGCGGCCACCCCGGTGACTTCACCATGACCATCAGCACGCCTTGGTGGGACCACGGCCCCAGGGGGTGGCTCGCCGGTGGGCGGAACAACAGCTCTCAGCCGTTCAACATGTACGTGTACGGCTTCTGCACCGCGGCCACCATGCCGGACACCCTCACGGCGGGCAAGGACGGCCTGCCGCCCCAGCTTCCGCCCGGCCCCGACGCCCCAGCCGGCCTGAGCGGCCAGGAGTAGACCGCGCCGCAGCGCAGGAAGTCGGCCCCGCCGACCTCCTGCGCATCCCGCCGTACCGGCCCCGGCGGCCCCTCACCCCCCGGAGCGGATCGGCTCGCCCGTCCGGTGCAGGTGGGTGAGGATCTCCCGGTACGAGCGGAGCAGGCCGACCTCGTAGTACGGGATGTCCTTCTCGGCGCAGAACTCCCGGGTGATCCGGGCGGCCCGGCCGAGCGCGGGGGTCGGCATGCTGGGGAACAGGTGGTGCTCCACCTGGTAGTTGAGGCCGCCCATCACCGCGTCGATGACCGGGCCGCCGCGGACGTTGCGCGAGGTGAGCACCTGGCGGCGCAGGAAGTCGAGCCGCATCCCCGGGGTCACCATCAGCATGCCCTTGTGGTTCGGGGCGAAGACGCAGCCCAGGTAGACGCCCAGCAGCGCCTGGTGCACGGCGAGGAAGGCGATCGCCTTGCCGACCGGTAGCGCGGCGAAGACCAGGCCGAAGTAGGCCGCGAAGTGCACGACCAGCAGCACGCCCTCCAGCACCGGCCGCTTCACCGCGGGGCCGCGCAGCGCGCGGAAGCTGTTGAAGCTGAGGTTGAGGCCCTCCAGCAGGAGCAGCGGGAAGAACAGGTACGCCTGCCGGCGGCCGATGAACCGGGCGAGGCCGCTCGCCTGCCGGGCCTGCCGCTGGGACCACACGACGAGGTCGGGCGAGACGTCCGGGTCGCGTTCCTCGTGGTTGGGGTTGGCGTGGTGGCGGGTGTGCTTGTTCATCCACCAGCCGTAGCTCATGCCCATCAGCAGGTTGGCGGCGATCCGCCCGCCGATCTCGCTGGGCGCCCGTCGGCTGAACACCTGGCGGTGCGCCAGGTCGTGCGACAGCAGCGCGACCTGCGCGAAGACCACGGACATCACGGCGGCCAGGGCGAGCTGCCACCAGGTGTCGCCGATCTCGAACAGGGCCCACCAGCCGTCGAGGAACGCGGCGAGCACCAGCGCGATGCGGACGGCGTAGTAGCCGGGGCGGCGGTCGAGCAGACCCTCGGCGGCGATCCGGCGGCTCAGCTGGGCGAAGTCGCTGCCGCCGCACTCCGGTTGCGGGGCGGGCGGCGTGGGGGCGGGCGCGGCCTCGGTCATCGTCACGGGCTGTGTGGGCATGCCCCGAGTCTGGTGCGCCGGGCCGGCCGGCAGAACGGGGCAAGCACCCCTCGCCGTAGGGGTGTTAACCCCCGCAACGGGAGGGGCGCCGGCAGGCCCGGATGACGGAGGCGCTGCCCGCCGCGGTTGATCCACCGGAAGCCGTGCCCGTACTGTCGGCTCACGGCGGCCTCAGGGGTGCCGGGACGTCGGCGACATCGGGGGCGCCGGGGGCGATCGAGAGCGGGGCGGGGCCGTGACCGAAGAAGCGATGCCGGGTCGGCTGGTCGGCGGGCGCTACCGGCTCGTACGACAGTTGGGCGCCGGCGGCTTCGGCCGGGTCTGGCGGGCCCACGACGAGACCCTGGGCATCGACGTGGCCGTCAAGCAGCTCTGGCTGCCGCCCTCGACCTCCGACGGCGAGCGGGCCGAACGACTGGCCCGGGCCGAACGCGAGGCGCGCAACGCCGCCCGGCTGCGCGACCGGCCGCACGTGGTGGCCGTCCACGACGTACTGGTCGAGGACGGCATGCCGTGGATGGTGATGCAGCTGGTGTCGGGCGGCTCGCTCGGCGACCGGCTGGCCGCGGACGGGCCGCTGCCGGTCGAGCGGGCGGCCGTGGTCGCCCGCGCCCTGCTGACGGCGCTCGCCGCCGCCCACGCGGCCGGGGTGGTGCACCGGGACGTCAAGCCAGCCAACGTCATGCTGGCCGACGACGGCGACGTCCTGCTCGCCGACTTCGGGATCGCCGTCCACGAGGCCGACTCGACGCTCACCGCGACCGGGGCGTTCGTCGGCTCGATCGAGTACATCGCCCCCGAGCGGGCACGCGGCGTGGACGGGCAGGCCGCCTCCGACCTGTTCTCGCTCGGCGTCACCCTGTACCAGGCGGTCGAGGGCGTCTCGCCGTTCCGCCGGGAGTCGGCGACGGCCTCGCTCACCGCCGTCCTGTTCGACCCGCCCGCGCCGCCCCGCAAGGCCGGCCGGCTGGCCCCGCTGATCCTCGCCCTGCTGGCCAAGGAGCCGGACCAACGGCCCGGCACCGCGCAGGCGTTGGCGATGCTCGACGAGTCCGTCCCGGACCGGCCCACCGCCCTCGACCACCCGCTCCCGGCCCCGCTCCCGGCCCCGGCCCCGGCCCCGGCCACGCCCGTCGACGACGGGGAACACGACCTTGAGGCCACGCCCGTCGACGACGGGGAACAGGACCTTGAGGCGACGACGCCCGTCGGCGGCTGGAAAGAGGACCTTGAGGCGACGTCACCATCGGCGGCCTCGGCGTCGCCGCCCTACCTGGCGATCACGCTCGTGGTCGTCGTGGTCGCCGTGATCGCCGGAGCGATCGCCCTGTTGGTGGCCTCGCGGCCCGAGGACGGCAAGACCGAGCAGCCCGCGACCGGGGCGGGAGTCGCCCTCTCCGCGCCGCCGTCAGGCAGCCCCTCGCAGAGCTCGCCGACCGGCCTGCCGGACCTCCCGACCCCCTGCAACGTCCCCTCCGACGTCGCCGCCAAGCTCCGGCTCACCCATCACGGTGCCGAGGACATCAGGCCCGAACGCCGCCGGTGCGACTGGTGGACCGACGCCAACGCCCAGCTCCCGTACAACTTCGCCAGCGCGCAGACGTACCGGGGCCCGTACAGCGTCCAACCGGGCGCGCAACCGGTGCCGATCGCGGACGCCGTGACCGGGCAGGAGTACGTCGACGCCAAGCCCAGCAACAACGGCGTCGTCTACTGCCGCGTCGAGTGGCCCACGGACAACGGCGGCTACGCCTCGGCCGTGATGCAGTCCCCCAAGGGCTCCGACTCCAGCCAGCTCTGCGGGTTCACCGAGCAGTGGGCGAACGGGCTGTACCGGAGCCTGGCCCGCTAGGACCCGTCTGGGCCGCCCGGCGGCCGGGGCGTGCGACCAGAGGATGATCTCCACCGGACCGCCCGGGGCCGCGACGGTCAGAAGCGGCCGTCGGGGCCCCGGCTGGTCGATGCGCTTCTCCGGCCGGGCGGCTACTTGAGCGGCGTGCCGCCCGAGTCGCGGTACGCGATCGTCTTGTTGATCAGGTTGCCGCCGTCGGTCTCGGGCGTGGTCTGCTCCTGCCAGCCGGCGCCGAACAGGAGGGCGCCGACGTGTGCGCTCGCCACCTGGTCCAGGTGCGAGAAGAACCAGTCGACCTTGTCGTCCTTGTAGTGGCCGGGGGTGTTGTTCTGCGCCATGTTGCCCACGGGGACCTGCCACAGGACCACCGGCTTGCCCACCGACTCGGCCATCGTCTTGTAGAAGCCGAGCGCGGCGAAGCCCTTCTGGTCGTTCCAGTAGGTGTCCTTGCTGCCGTGGGCGGGCAGCGCGTACCAGCCCGCGTCGCGGTCCGTCACGTCGGTGACCAGGAAGTCGGCGTTCTTCGCCCCGAGGTCCGCGTAGTCCTTGGCGCACTGCGGGGTGTTCTGCTGCCAGTCGAAGCAGGACAGGTGCAGTCCCACTCCGGTCTTCGGCGCGTACTTGTGCGCCATCGCGATCATGCACTGGGCCAGGCCGGTGGCGCTGTTCTCCTGCGATCCGCAGTCCGTCGGGTTCGCGGCCGTGACCTGCGCGGCGACCTGGTGCGGATTGCCGAGCGAGCGGACGTAGCCCCAGAAGTCGGGCTCGATGTCGATCATGTCCTGCGAGTTGCCGATCTTCTGGAGGAAGAAGCGGTAGTCGTTCAGGTACCGGGTGAGCAGGTCGGCCCGGTTGATGGCCTGGACCTCGCCCGGACCGTCGCCCTGGCCCGCCGCGTCGCCGAGGTCGCGCAGCGAGTACCAGGTCCAGAGCTGCTTCTGCGGGCGCGGCTTGCCCTGGTAGGTGGCCTTGGCCGCGACGGCGTCCCGGTAGGTCACGTACGTGCCGGGCGCCGTGGTGCTGCCGGTCCAGCAGCCCCACCAGCCCGACCACGCGTCCTGGCAGCGGGCCGCCGTGTAGTAGTCCGACGAGGGCGCGGGCTGGCTGTGCACGTAGTTGTACCGCACGTCGAACGGCGCGGCGTTCGCCGACGAGTCCTCCATCGAGCCGCCGATGAGCACCGTGCTGCTGCCCATGATGCTCTTCGCCGAGTTGCCGCCACCGGGAGCCGGAGCGGCGGGGGACGCCGGCGGCGCCGACGTCGGGCGGGTGCCGCCCGGGGCCTGGCTGGTCGGAGCGCCGCCGCCCTGCGGGGCGGGCTTGGCGGGCGTGGCGCTGCTGCCGGAGCCGCCCGCCGGGGCACCCCCGCCCTGCGGGGTGGGCGCGGCACTACCGCCGGAGGCGCCGGCGGCACTCACCGGCACGAGCTTCCACTGCTGCTGGGGCCCGTTCCAGTCGTGGAACTGGGCGAGGTGGTTGCCGTCGCCCTTGTAGCCGCCCGGGACCTCGACGGCCTTGCCGTTGAACCGGTTGATCAGACGCACGTAGCCGTCCGAGGAGTTCTCCAGGTGGAACTGCTGGTTGGCACCGTTGAGGTCGTGCCACTGCACCAGCTCGGCGCCTTCGCTCTTCGACCAGTTGTAGTCGTCCAGCACCTTGCCGGAGTTCCGGTTCTGCAGCCGGTAGTTCCCGTCACCCGAGTCGACGAACTTCCACTGCTGATTGGCCCCGTCGCTACGGGACCACTGCACCATCGGAGCACCGTCGGCGGTTGAGAAGCCGTAGGCGTCCAACGCCTCGCCGGTGCTGCGGTTGACCAGGACGTACCAGGCGTTGGTGTCCACCGTCCCCGCGGAGGCCGTGTTGACCACGGCCACGGAGCCGCCCACGATCGCCAGGCCGACGGCCGCCCAGAGGCTCCGGCGCTGGTACAGGCGACGACGGCGATGCGTCTGCCGCCGGGCGCCGGGCGCCGCCTCCGGCGACGTGGAAGAACGAGGGAACATGTGGATGCTCTCTTTCAGGCGCTGTCTCCGACCGGACCGCCTGTCCGGACACCCCCCAGTTGCCACCGCCCCCCGGGAAGGTTGCCGCGGATCTGAAGAGTTTTTTCAGGCGTGGGGCGGAGCCGTGAACAGCTCGTCCAGGTGGTGGCGGAGGACGGCCAGCGCCTGTTCTCCGGTGCGCTGGCCGCCGAGGACGCTGGAGCCGAGCCCGTTGACCATAGCCAGCAGCCCGGCGGCGGCCATCTCGACGTCCCGCTCCGGCGCGATCCCGCCCGCCTGCTGGGCCGCACGGAGCTGCTTGACCAGGAAGCCCTCCAGGACGACGGGCGGCTGGGCGGCCTGCTGCTCCAGCACCTCGGGGTCGCTGAGCACCAGGGTGTAGTACGCCGCGTACGTGCGGGTGATCCGGCGGCTCTCCGGGTCCGTCGGCAGGATGCAGGACAGGATCGCCGTGACCACCTCCCGGGGGGCGCGGGCCTCGCCGATCCACCGCTGCATCCGGGCCTGGAGCTGGGTGCCGAGCCGGGCGAGGGCGTCCAGCAGCAGGCCCTGCTTGGTCGTGAAGTAGTACTGGACGAGGCGCAGTGAGACGCCCGCCTCGGTGGCGACCGCCCGCATGCTGGCCGACTGCAGGCCCTCGGTGTCCGCGATCCGCAGCAGGGCCTCGGCGATCTGTCGCCGGCGCTCCTCGTGGTCGACCTTCTCGGCCACAGTTCGGCCTCCTCTCTTGGTACACCCGTATCATGCCTGTGATACACATGTACCATGCGAATCAGCGAGTTCACGAACGGCAAGGCCGAAGCCCGCTTCCGCACCGCGTACGAGCGCGCCCTGACCCAGCTCTGGCCCGGCCCGCGCACCGCGCTCGACGTCCCCACCCGCTTCGGCACCACCCGCGTCCAGCGCACCGGACCCACCCAGCCCGCCGGCCCCGCCGACAGGCCTCCGGTCGTACTGCTCCCCGGCTCCGGCGGCAACGCCCTGATGTGGCACGCGTACGTCGAGCACCTCGCCGAGCACCACCCCGTCATCGCCGTGGACACCGTCGGCGAACCCGGCGCCAGCGCGCAGACCGCCCCGATCCGGGACGGCCACGACGCCGCCGACTGGCTGGAGGAACTCCTCACCGCCCTCGACGCCCCCACCGCCCACCTGGTCGGCTGCTCGTACGGCGGCTGGATCGCCCTCCACCACCAACTCCGCCACCCCGGCCGGACCGCCACCCTCACCCTCGTCGACCCGGCGGGCCTCGCCGACGTCCGCCGCCTCCGCTTCTACACCTGGCTCATCCTCGGCGGGCTGGCCGCCCTGGCCCCGCGCCCGCTCCGCCCCCGGCTGGCCCGGGCGGTCGGCAACAGCGCCGTCCTCGAGACCGAGCTGATGGCCCTGATGCGCGCCTCCACCGGCTTCCGCCGCCGCCTGCCCCTGGCCACCACCCTCGGCGACGCCGAACTGGCCCGCCTCGACGCCCCCGCGCACTTCCTGCTCGGCGAGCGCAGCGCCCTGCACGACGCCACGGCCGTCGCCGAGCGGCTGCACCGGCTCACCCCGGCGGCCCGGGTCACGATCGTCCCCGGCGGTGGGCACTCGCTGACCGCCGACGACCCGGCGGCCGTCCTCGACGGGATCCTCACCATGACTTCGTCCCAGGTCAGTTGACCATCCCGTCCTGGGCCGTGCCCTCGCCATGGCATCGTCCCAGGTCAGTTGACCAGCTCGCCCTCGACAGTGTCCTCACCGCCGCGTCACCCCAGGTCAGTTGACCAGCTCGCCCTCGACCGGCCCGTCCGCGAGGACCATCGGCCAGTCGTCCTCCGCGCCCAGCAGGTCGTCCAGCGGGACGCCGGGCGCGCCGGTGAACACGGCGGTGGCCTCGGAGAGCCGGCCGGGCGGCACCGGCAGGGCCGCCTCGGCGGACAGCACGACGGCGGCGTCCGGATCGACGGCCGAGCGGTCCGGGAAGTCGGCCGGATCGGCCCCCACCTGCTCCAGCGCGTAGGGGTAGACCGCGATCGACACCGCCAGCCGGTCGCCGTCCAGGCCGCGCTCGGCCCAGCCGTCGGTCGGCAGCAGGAAGAAGGCGCCGTCGCCCTCGTAGCAGTACGAGCCGAGCCGGTCCAGCGCCCGTTCGCCGGGGGCACCGTCGGGGTCGACGACCAGGACGGCGACCTGCGCGCCCGGGTCGCTCGGGTCCAGGCCGGCACGGACGTACAGACGGGCCACGGGAACCTCCGGGTCGCGGAACGGGAGCGGAAACGGGAAAGGGCCCGCCGGCCGCCTCCCGCAAGGGAGTTGGACGACGGGCCCGGAGCCCACGCTACCGTCAGGCCGCCTGGCGACGCGCCTCCTGGCGCTGGGTCAGCTGGCGGCGCACCGCCCAGACCGCCCCGCCCAGGACGAAGCCGTAGAAGGAGACCAGCCCGTGGCCGTTGTCCTGGGCGAACCACATCGCGAGGCCGAGCACCGGGACGCCGGCCGCCAGGGCGATCTCCTTGGGGAGGCGGGTGCGGGTGAGGAAGGCGAGGGCGAGGGTCGCGCCGAGGAAGTAGGTGGCACCGGAGCTGCCGGCGAAGTTGCGGGGGTCAGTGCTGGGGCCGTCGCCGAAGCCGAGCAGGTCGTCGATGCGGCCGGGCAGCAGGATGCCGGCCAGGAAGAAGCCGAGGGTCAGCGGGCCACCCCAGTACCACTGGGCGAGCGCGGCGACGGCGGCGAGGGTGACGAGGTTCCACAGGCCGCCGAACAGGCCGCCGTTCTGCATGAACACCGAGGTGAGCTCGCGCCACCAGCCGGACTTGGACGGGTCCGCGTCCAGCGCGTCCATGGCGCCGGACCACACCAGCTGGAGCAGCACGCCGCCGACGGCGACGGCGGTCAGGGCGATCGCCGCCCACGGGAGCGGTCGCGAGCGCAGGGTGTCGCGGCCGACGACGCCCAGCCCGGAGTTGACCATCATGACCATCAACGCGGCCGTGGTCACGTTGAAAAGGATCGCCCCCATGGTCCTGCCCCTCCCCGCCTACGGCGCTTTCCAACGCCGTTCGAAAACCTGATGGGACAAAGCTAGCACAGTTTTCGAACAGTGTTGGAAAACGATGTACGGTGGATCGCATGAAGCTCACCAAGGAGCGCATCGTGGACGCGGGCATGGCCGTCTTCGCCGAGGTCGGCTACCAGAACCTGTCCATGCGCCAGGTCGCCGACCGCCTCAACGCCCACGCCGGCAGCCTCTACTACCACGTACGCGGCAAGGACGAGCTGCTCGCCCTGATGGCCGACCGGATCAGCCGCCGGGCGTACGACGCGGGCACCGAAGCCCTCGCCGCCCTCCCCCCCGACGCCGACTGGCCGGACCGCGTCGAAGCCCAGGCCGCCGCCCTGCGCCAGGAGATCAAGCAGCACGCCGGCGGCGCCCAACTCCTCGCCGAGAGCCCCGGCATGCTGAGCACCGACGGCCTCCGCCTGATGGAACGCCTGCTGCGCACCCTCCTCGACGCCGGCCTGCCCGCCCACCACTGCGGCATCGCCGCCGACATCCTGCTCAGCCACATCACCGGCTTCGTGCTCCAGGAACAGAACCAGCCGACCGCCCCGCCGACCATCACCGCCGAGCTCTACGCCGAACTGTGCGAGCGGTTCCCGCTGGTCATGGGCGACTTGATCCCGCGGATCGGGCAGGACGAGAAGTTCACCCGGAGCGTCCGGCTGCTCTGCACCGGCTTCACCGCGCTCCGCTGACCTGCGGCGGGCACCGGCCGGCTCGGTCCCGCATCGCCGGGAAACGGCTCCGGCCCCGCCGCGTGGGCGGTGGGGACGGAGCCCGACCCTCGACAACCCGCAGGACGCCGAACAGGCCCTCGGCAACTTCAACGCGGTCTACCGCCGCCTCTACGACGACATCCTCGCCTACGTCCGGTTCTTCATGGACCCCACCCGGCTCCGCGAGGAGTACATGGAGCGCGCCCAGGGCATCGGCCGCACCTACATCGAGAACTCCCGGGTCGGCTTCATCACCCTCATCTCCGGTGTGAAGGCGCTCCCCGAACTGGTCAGCTTCGACCCGATGGGGCAGGACGGCATGCTGGAGGTCATCCACGAGGTCGCCACCGCGGCCGCGGCCGCGGCCGCCAAGGCGTCCCCCTGATCCCGCCTGATCCCGCCGGACTCCGCCCCAACAGCACCGGCCCCGCACCCGAACCCCCGGGGTGCGGGGCCGGCCCCGCACTCAGCCCCGCTGCGGCGGGCGGCGACGCATGCTCAGCAGGAACAGCACCACCGCCGTCAGCACCGCCGCCGTGCGCAGCACCCCCGGGGCCATCGACCAGCTGAACTGGCCCAGTGGGGAGCCGGTCTGCACCCCGGCGCCCCCGCCGGCGCCGGCCTGCTTGGCGTGCCGCATCGCGAACAGCGTGCTCGCGCTCATCGTCACCAGCGGGACCCCCAGGATCACGAACTTGCGTGTCAGGTCGGAGAGTTGACGGGACAGGTAGCCGAACCCCCAGCCCGCCAGCATGGCCGGGAAGAACCCGGAGATCGCGCCGCCGACCAGCAGCCCGCAGGACAGCAGGATCAGCGGGGACGGCTTGCGCGCACCCTTGCCCGGGGCGGCGGCGGGCGCGGGCGCGGCCTTCGCCTTCCGCTGCTTCCTCGACTTCACCGCAACCTGCTCGACCGGCGGCTGCTGCGCCGCCTCTTCGGCCGCGCGCTGCTCGGGGATCGGCTTGGGCGCGGGCTGCGGAGTGTCCGAGAAGTCGAGCATCGTCATCGTCCACGGGCTCGAACTCTGCACCGTCGGCGGGGGGATCACCTCCGACCCGCCCCCGGACGAGGCCACGCCCGGCAGGTCCAGCGACACGTTCGGGATGCCGCCCGTACCGCCGTGGCCCGTCCCGCCGTGGGCGGAACCGGCCGAGGGGCCGTACACACCGTCCTCGGCCGGCCCGGCGGTCGGCGGAGCAACCGGGGGAGGCGGTGTCGACGGTGTGGACGGCCCCGGGGAACCCCCGCCCCCCGACCGCTCGCTCCACGGCCCGCTCTTGCGCCACCACTCGCCGTCCGTCATCACCGACACCCCGCCTCGCCCGTACCCGACCGCCCTCGTCCAGGACGCTACCCAGCGCGCGCCGCCCTGCGCGAGTCCCCGGGCCCCCGGCGCACGAGGCGTCCCAGCGTCCGCGCTCCCGACTAACCTAGGTCGAATGACCACACAGCAGGGCCCTCAACGCCAGAGCAGGAAGCCCGCCGGCCCCCGCACCCTCGCCGAGGAGCTGCGCGCCCGCCCCGACGACGCGCTCGCCGCCCTGCTCCGCTCCCGCCCCGACCTGCTGAACCCCGTCCCCGGCGACCTCACCCAGCTGTCCGCCCGGCTGTCCTCGCGCGCCTCCGCACTGCGCGCCCTGGAGCGGCTCGACCGGTTCACCCTCCAGGTCGCCGAGGCGCTGGCGACCTGCCCGGACGGCACCCCCCTGGCCACCCTCCGCACCCTGCTGACCGGCCCGGCCAAGGTCAAGCCGCACCCCGGTGCCACCCCGCTCACCCCGGCCGACCGCTCCGCCGTCGCCGCCGCCCTGCCCCGCGCCATCGCCGTGCTGCGCGACCGGGCGCTGCTCTGGGGCCCCGACAACGGCCTGCGGCTGGTGCTCGCCGTCCGCGAGGCGCTCGCCCCGACCGCCGCCAACCCCGGCCGCACCGGCCTCGGCCCGACCCTCGCCGACGCCACCACCGGCATGTCCCCGGCCCGGCTGCAGCAGCTGCTCGCCTCGGCCGGCCAGCCCGCCACCCCGGACCCGGTCACCGCGGTCGCCGCCCTCACCGCCCTGCTCACCGACCGCACCCGCTGCGCCGCCCTGCTCGACACCGCCCCCGAGCCCGCGCTGCGGCTGCTCGACCGGCTGGTCTGGGGCCCGCCCACCGGCACCGTCCCGGACGCCACCCGCCCGGTCACCGCCGAGGACGCGCAGAGCCCGGTCGAATGGCTGCTCGCCCGCGGCCTGCTGCTGCCCACCAGCCCCGGCAGCGTCGTACTGCCCCGCGAGCTGGCCCTGCACCTGCGCGGCGGCCGCACCCACCGCACCGTCGAGCCGCTCCAGCCCGAACCCTCGCCCGCCGCGCCCGCGCGCGATCCACAGGCTGTGGACAGCGCCGCGGCCGGCCAGGCGCACACCGCCGTCAAGACCGTCGAGGAACTCCTGGAGACCTGGGGCCTCACCCCGCCGCCCACCCTGCGGGCCGGCGGCCTCGGCGTACGGGACCTCAAACGCGCCGCCCAGACCCTGGAGACCACCGAGCAGCAGGCCGCCTTCTGGCTCGAACTCGCCTACGCCTCAGGCCTGCTGGCCCCCGACGGCGAAGCCGACGAATGCTGGGCGCCCACCCCCGGCTACGACAGCTGGCTGCACCTGGACACCGCCGAGCGCTGGTCCGTCCTGGCCGGCGCCTGGCTCGCCGCCACCCGCGTCCCCGCCCTCACCGGCACCCCGGACGGCAAGGGCAAGCCGCGCGCCGCCCTCGGCCCCGAACTCGACCGCACCCTCGCCCCGTCCGTCCGCCGCGCCGCCCTCGCCCTGCTCGCCGAACTCCCGCCCGGCACCCCGGCCACCGCCGCGGAGCTGCTGCCCACCCTGCGCTGGCAGCGCCCGCTGCGCGGCGGCCCCACCGGCCCGGACGGCCACGAGCTCCGCGACGACCTCACCACCTGGACCCTCGCCGAGGCCGAACTGCTCGGCATCACCGGCCGCGGCGCCCTCGCCGCCCCCGCCCGCGCCCTGCTCACCGCCGAGTCCGACCCGGCCGAGGTGCTCGCCCCGCTGCTGCCCCAGCCGCTGGACCACGTCATCCTCCAGCCGGACCTCACCGCGATCGCCCCCGGCCCGCTGCTCACCCCGCTCGCCCAGGCGCTCGCCCTGTGCGCCGACATCGAGTCCAAGGGCGGCGCCACCGTCTACCGCTTCACCCCGACGTCCGTGCGCCGCGCCCTGGACGCCGGCCGCACCGCCGCCGATCTCCAGACCTTCCTGGCCCAGCACAGCCGCACACCCGTCCCCCAGCCGCTCGCCTACCTGATCGACGACGTCGCCCGCCGGCACGGCATCCTGCGGGTCGGCGCCGCCTCCTCCTACCTGCGCTGCGACGACCCCGCCCTGCTCAACGAGGTGCTCGCGGACCGCCGCTCCGCCGACCTGCGACTGCGCCTGCTCGCCCCCACCGTCCTCGCCTCCCAGGCCGCCCCGGACGTCCTGCTCGCCGCCCTGCGCACCATGGGCTACGCCCCGGCCGCCGAATCCGCCGAGGGCGACGTCCTGATCAGCCGCCCGGACAGCCACCGCACCCCGCCCCGCACCGCCCCCGTGCCCGTCCCCGACGGCCCGCCCACCCCCGACGACACCCTCCTCGCGGCCGCCATCAAGGCCATCCGGGCCGGCGACCGCGCCGCCACCGCCACCCGCCGCGAAACCACCCCCGACCCGCGCCAACTCCCCCGCACCGCCGCCGCCGAGACCCTCGCCGCCCTCCAGACCGCCGTCCTGCTCGGCGAACGGATGTGGATCGGCTACCTCAACGCCGAGGGCATCGCCAGCCAGCGCATCATCGACCCGGTCAAGGTCGAAGGCGGCTACGTCACCGCCTTCGACCACCACGCCGACGAACTGCGCACCTTCGCCCTCCACCGCATCACCGGCGTCGCGGAGTTGGACGAATAGCGACGGCGGACAGCGGGTGCCTCAGTGCCCCTGCGACTCCTTCATCTTCTGCTTGACTGCCTGGTCCGCCAGGCTGCCGATCTCCCCCTGCCCGACCGGCAGCGAGCCGCCGCCGACCTGGTCGGCGATCAGGAATCCGGGGGCGGCCAGCAGGCCGCCGGGGCCCTCGCCGATGCCCGCGAGAGCATGGGCGGAGCCCGCCGAGGCGGCGGTGGCGGCGAAGGCCGTGCCCATCAGGGCCAGGGCGGTGAGAACGCGCTTCGAGTTCTTCATGGCCGGTTCAACGAGCGAGTACGGATCGTGGTCACTCGAAGGAACTGACGCGCCCGGCCATCCGCTACGAGTGGAAGCAGCCCGACACATTCCGGGTGGAATGAGCGACACTGGAGGGTCTGCGTCAGTCCGGCCCGGCGATCCCGGCCGGTCACATCCAGCATGTCAGCCAGTGGAGGGCTCCCCCGCGTGAACGACGGACCGCTCATCGTCCAGAGCGACAAGACTCTCCTCCTGGAGATCGACCACCCCAGGGCCGCCGAATGCCGGCGCGCCATCGCCCCGTTCGCCGAGCTGGAGCGGGCGCCCGAGCACGTGCACACGTACCGGGTGACCCCGCTCGGGCTGTGGAACGCCCGGGCGGCCGGACACGACGCCGAGCAGGTGGTCGACGCCCTGGTGAACTACTCGCGGTACCCGGTGCCGCACGCCCTGCTGGTGGACGTGGCCGACACCATGGGCCGCTACGGGCGGCTCCAGTTGCTCAAGCACCCCACCCACGGGCTGGTGCTGACCACCACCGACCGCCCGGTGCTGGAGGAGGTGCTGCGCTCCAAGAAGATCGTGCCGCTGGTCGGCGCCCGGGTCGACCCGGACACCGTGGTGGTGCACCCCTCCGAGCGCGGCCAGATCAAGCAGGTGCTGCTCAAACTCGGCTGGCCCGCCGAGGACTTCGCCGGGTACGTGGACGGCGAGGCGCACCCGATCGACCTGGACGAGGACGGCTGGCAGCTGCGCCCGTACCAGGCGCAGGCCGTCGAGGGCTTCTGGCACGGCGGCTCCGGCGTGGTCGTGCTGCCCTGCGGCGCCGGCAAGACGCTGGTCGGCGCGGCCGCGATGGCGCACGCCAAGTCGACCACGCTGATCCTGGTCACCAACACCGTCTCGGCCCGCCAGTGGAAGCACGAGCTGGTCAAGCGCACCTCGCTGACCGAGGACGAGATCGGCGAGTACAGCGGCACCAGGAAGGAGATCCGCCCGGTCACCATCGCCACCTACCAGGTGATGACGACCAAGCGGAAGGGCGTGTACGCGCACCTGGAGCTGTTCGACGCCCGCAACTGGGGCCTGGTGGTGTACGACGAGGTGCACCTGCTGCCCGCGCCGGTGTTCAAGTTCACCGCCGACCTCCAGGCCCGCCGCCGGCTCGGCCTGACCGCCACCCTGGTGCGCGAGGACGGCCGCGAGGGCGACGTGTTCAGCCTGATCGGCCCCAAGCGCTTCGACGCGCCCTGGAAGGAGATCGAGGCGCAGGGCTACATCGCGCCCGCCGACTGCTGCGAGGTGCGGGTCACCCTGACCGACTCCGAGCGGCTCACCTACGCGACCGCCGAGCCGGAGGAGCGCTACCGCTACTGCGCGACCACCGCGACCAAGCGGCGGGTGGTGGAGGCGCTGGTCAAGAAGCACGAGAAGGACCAGACGCTGATCATCGGCCAGTACATCGACCAGCTGGACGAGCTCGGCGAGGCCCTGGACGCGCCCGTGATCAAGGGCGAGACCAGCAACACCCAGCGGGAGAAGCTCTTCGAGGCCTTCCGCAACAAGGAGATCGGCGTCCTGGTGGTCTCCAAGGTCGCGAACTTCTCGATCGACCTGCCCGAGGCCACCGTGGCCATCCAGGTCTCCGGGACCTTCGGCTCCCGCCAGGAGGAGGCCCAGCGCCTCGGCCGCGTCCTGCGCCCCAAGGCGGACGGGCACTCGGCGCACTTCTACTCGGTGGTCGCCCGGGACACCGTGGACCAGGACTTCGCCGCCCACCGGCAGCGCTTCCTGGCCGAGCAGGGCTACGCGTACCGCATCATCGACGCGGACGACGTGCTGTAACCACGGTCACGCTCAGTACCGGACACCGTCGCGCCCGAGGAAGATCACGCGCGCGGCGGTGTCCAGCGCGATCCCGACGTTGCGGACGGCGGTGCCCAGCAGGTTGCGGTGGCGGCCCTGGACGGCGGTCGCGCCGGCCGGGCCCGTGCGGGGGGTGGGGGTTTCGGTGCTCATGTCTTCAACGGTAGGCACCCGACCGGCCGCGGGCATCACTCCGAAGGCCGCATCCAGCGAGGCAGCCGTCCTCCTCCGGGTGTACGGACCCCCCGGCACCCCCTGAGACCTGCGGGGCTGGAACCCCGAGACGGACGGGTCTAGGATCGTCCGTCTGCCCCCTCCCGAACCGTGGTACCTGCTGACGTCCGCAGGCAGCCGGGGGAGGCGCCGACCGCACGGCAACCGGTCGGCTGTACCCCACCGTGAGCTCCATCGATCCGCTGCGCCCGCCACCGGGACAGCCGGGAAGGTTCGCTGTGCCCGCCACCCCCACCACCGACCCCCTCCAGCGCGAACGCGACCACCTGTCCGCGTCCCGGTCCGCGCTGCGGGCGATGCGCGAGGACGTCCAGTCCCTCGACATCCGCGACGTGACCGGCTCCTGGGTCACCGCCGCCGTCCTCCAGAACCAGATCGAGGCCCGGATCGCCGCCCTGGCCGACCTCTCCGACACCCCGCTGTTCTTCGGCCGCCTCGACTACCTGCACGCGGTCAGCGAGGAGCTGAGCGAGGGCGGCGGAGGGGAGAGCTTCTACATCGGCCGCCGCCACGTCCACGACGCCGACGGCGACCCGATGGTGATCGACTGGCGCGCGCCGGTCTCCCAGCCGTTCTACCGGGCCAGCCGCACCGATCCGCTGGACGTCGAGCGCCGCCGCCGCTTCGGCTACACCGGCGGCGAACTCACCGCCTACGAGGACGAGCACCTCACCGACCCGTCCGCAGAGGCATTCACCGGCTCCGCCGGTGGGTCAACGGGCTCCGCCCTGCTCGCCGCCGAGATCGAGAAGCCCCGCGTCGGCCCGATGCGCGACATCGTCGCCACCATCCAGCCCGAGCAGGACGAGATCGTCCGCTCCGACGTCACGGGCACCATCTGCGTCCAGGGGGCGCCCGGCACCGGGAAGACGGCCGTCGGCCTGCACCGCGTCGCGTACCTGCTGTACGCCCACCGCGAGCGGCTGGCCCGCACCGGCACCCTGGTGATCGGGCCGAACAACGCCTTCCTGTCCTACATCGAGCAGGTCCTCCCGGCCCTCGGCGAGCTGGAGGTCGGCCAGGCCACCGTGCAGCAGCTGGTCGCCCACGTCGAGGTGAAGGGCGAGGACGACCCGGAGGCGGCCCGGCTCAAGGGCGACGCCCGGATGGCCGAGGTGCTGCGCCGGGCCGTACGGTCGGGCATCACGCTGCCCACCGAGCCCTGCGTGGTGGTCCGCGGCTCCCGCCGCTGGCGCGTCCCGGCCTACGAACTGATCGAGATCATCGAGGAGTTGAAGAGCCGCGAGGTCCGCTACGGCGCCGCCCGGGACGCCCTGCCGCAGCGCATCGCGCACGCCGTGCTGGTGAAGATGGAGCAGGGCGGTGAGGCCCCGGACGACCGGGTGCAGGACGCGGTGGCCCGCAACGCCGCCGTCAAGGCCGTGGTCAAGGAGTGCTGGCCGGCCGTCGACCCGGCCAAGCTGGTGCTGCGACTGCTCTCCGACCCGGAGTTCCTGGCCCAGTGCGCCGAGGGCGTGCTGACCGCCGAGGAGCAGCGGGCCGTGCTGTGGCCCAAGCCCGGCCGCTCGGTGAAGACCGCCCGCTGGACGCCCGCCGACGCCGTCCTGGTGGACGAGGCGACGGACCTGGTGCAGCGCACCCCCTCGCTCGGGCACGTGGTGCTGGACGAGGCCCAGGACCTCTCCCCGATGCAGTACCGCGCCGTCGGCCGCCGCTGCACCACCGGCTCGGCCACCGTCCTCGGCGACCTCGCCCAGGGCACCACCCCCTGGGCGACGGCCAGTTGGCCGGACGCCCTGCACCACCTGGGCAAGCCGGAGGCCCACATCGAGGAGCTGACCAAGGGCTTCCGGGTGCCCGAGGAGGTCATCGCCTACGCCTCCCGGCTGCTGCCCACGATCGCCCCGGGCCTGGCCCCGGCGACCTCGGTCCGCGACGCCCCCGGCTCTCTGGAGATCCGCCCGGTCGAGGAGTGGGAGGAGGCCGTCCTGACGGCCTGCCGGGAGGCGCTGGAGCACGAGGGCTCGACCGGCCTGATCGCCGCCGACGCCCGGATCCCGCTGCTCGCCGAACTGCTCACCGCGGCCGGACTGCCGCACCTCTCCCCCGGCACCGAGACCAGCGCCGACGCCCGGCTGACCCTCGTCCCGGCCTCGCTGGCCAAGGGTCTGGAGTACGACTACGTGGTGCTGGACGAGCCGGCCGCGGTGGTCGCCGGCGAGCCGGACGAGCGGACCGGCCTGCGCCGGCTCTACGTGGCGCTCACCCGCGCCGTCTCCGGGCTGACGGTGCTGCACCGCGAGCCGCTGCCCGAGCAGCTCGGATGACCGCGAGAAGGGGCCGGTGGCGTCACCGTCCCCTTCTCGATCGCTCAGGCGTCGACCAGCCGACCGCTCAGACATCGGTCAACCGGCCGCTCAGGCGTCGATCAGCGCCCGCCACTCGGCGACCCTGGCCGCGTCGACCGGCGTCCGCCAGCCGCCAGTCCGCACCGCGCCGCCGACGTGGAAGGCGTCGAAGCCCTCCGCCCGCAGCTCCTTGAGGTGCTCGGCCCGCAGGCCGCCGCCGATCAGGATCCGCTGGGTGTAGCCGGGTTCGCCGCTGCGGGCCAGCTCGGCGGCCAGCACCACGCGGCCGGCGTCCACCCCGGCGGCCGCGCCGGAGGTGAGGAAGGTGTCCAGCCCGGGCAGCGTGCCGACGGCGGCGCGCAGGGCGGCCCGGTCGGTGCTGTGGTCGATCGCCCGGTGGAAGGTCCAGCGGCAGCCGGCGATCGCCTCGGCGACGGCCGTGGTGGCGGCCAGGTCGACGGCGCCCCCGGCGTCGAGGAAGCCGAGGACGAACTCCTCGGCGCCCTCGGCCCGCAGCGCGGCGGCCCGGGCGCACAGTTCGTCCAGGTCGCCGGGGGCGAAGCCGTCCCGGATCCGGAGCATGACGCGCAGCGGGATGGCGACGGCGGCCCGGATCCGGGCGAAGTCCTCGACGGAGGGGGTGAGTCCGTCGGCGGCCATGTCGGTGACCAGTTCGAGCCGGTCGGCGCCGCCCGACTCGGCAGCCTGGGCGTCCTGGGGCGTCAGCGCGATGACTTCGAAAATTGGTCTAGACATATCAGACAGCCTGCCACATCCCCGCGCCCCCGGCGAGAGCACACCCCCGCCCCGGTCACACCGGGACGGGGGTGCCCGTCACACCGCGACGGGGGTGCCCGTCACGCCCGTCACACCCGTCCCGGCACCATCCCGAGGGCCGTCCGCCGGCCGAACCGGTGCTCCGCCACCGCCACCAGCGCCAGCAGGACCACCACCGGCACCGCCATCGGCAGCAGGTGCGAGATTCCGCCGGTCTCCCGCCAGATGTTGAACAGGCTGCCGGGCCCGGTCAGCACCAGCATCGCCAGCCCCACCGCCGCCGGCCCCATCCGCCCGCGCAGACCGGCGAAGGTCAGCAGCGTCGGAGCGATCAGCATCACCACGAACCACTGGAGGTCCAGCGGGAAGGTCGTGTCGTCCCAGTTCTGGGCCGCCTCCAGCAGCCCGCCGGCGACCACCGAGCCCAGCACCAGCCCGGCGGTCCGCAGGTTCGGCCGGGGCAGCAGGTCGGTCGGCGCGGCGACCAGCAGCAGCGCGGCCACCACGAACGGCAGCGTGGCCATCCCGATGTAGCCGACCCACCAGGCGTCGACGAAGTTCGACGACCAGGCGGCCAGGCCGAGGTCGTACAGCCCGACGGCGCCCAGCAGCAGCGCGGTGACCCGAACGGCCGTCCAGCGCCCCAGCAGAGCCGCCACCCCGAGCAGCAGCGCGGCCGCCGGCGGGGCGAAGGCCCGGACGTGGTTGCCGAACGAGTCGTCCCAGGCGAGCCACCTGGTGGTCCGGTCCAGGGCGGCCAGCCAGGGCACCATGGTGGCTCCGACCACCGCACCGGCGATCATCGGTGCCACCAGGGCGAGCAGCCGCCCGGCCGCCGACGCGCCGGTCAGCCCGAGCCGCACCCGCAGCCCGTACAGCGCCAGGCCGAGCACCTCCCGGGCGACCGCCGTACGGCTGCCCGCGGCCGTCGTGTCGGCGAACACCTCGGCCAGCTCCTCGCCGCGCTCACGGCGGTACCGCGCCGGGTAGAGCTGCAGCGCGGCCCGCAGCACCGTCGAGGGTGCGGCACCGATCACCGGCATGGTCATGAGAGTCCTCCCCCCGCGGCGGGCCGCCCCTGCGACCCGGTCCTTCCCGGCAGCATCGACCGGATCCTCGTCAACCGGCGCTCGGCCTCGGTGGCGACCGCCCGCAGCCGCCCGGCCTCGGCGGCCAGCGCGTCCCGTCCGGCATCGGTCAGCGCGTAGCTGCGCCGGGCCCGGCCGTCCACGACCTCCTCGGCGGCGACCTCGATCAGGCCCTGGGTCAGCAGCCGGTCGAGGGCCCCGTAGAGGGTGCCGGTGCGCATCTTGACCCGGCCGTCCGAGATCGCGGCGACCTCCTGGATCAGCGCGTAGCCGTGTCTCGGCGCGTCGGCCAGAGCGGTGAGCAGCAGCAGCGTGGGCTCCTGCATGGAGCGTTCTGTCATACGACTACATATATCGTCAACCTACCTATAGGTCCAGTGCCGGGCGGGGCCCGTCCGCCACAATGTGCCCCATGCCGACCGAGGACCTGCTCACCGCCTGGACCGCCCTGCTGCACCGCTGCGGCGCCACCGACGACCCGGAACCGTACGGCCGGGAGCTGCTGCGCCGCTGGTCCGAGCCCTGGCGCCGCTACCACTCGACCGAGCACCTGCGCGCGATCCTGCGCCACGTCGACGACCTCGCCGGGCACGCCGCCGACCCGGACGCCGTCCGGCTCGCCGCCTGGTTCCACGACGCCGTCCACCGGCCCGACCGCACCGAGAACGAGGAGCGCAGCGCCGCCCTCGCCGTCCGCGCGCTGACCGCCGCCGGCCTGCCGGCCGAACGCGTCGCCGAGGTCCAACGGCTCGTCCTGCTCACCGCCGCCCACGCCCCGGCCCCCGGCGACCGCAACGGCGAGGTGCTCTGCGACGCCGACCTCGCCGTCCTCGGCGGCAGCCCCGAGGCCTACGCGGCCTACACGGCCGCCGTGCGCGAGGAGTACGGCTTCGTCCCCGAGCCGGACTTCCGGGCCGGCCGGGCCGCCGTGCTGCGCCGCATCCTGGCCCTCCCCGCCCTCTACCGCACCCCCGCCGCCCACCACCGCCTCACCGAGGCGGCCCGCACCAACCTGGCGGCCGAACTCCAGCAGCTGGGCGAGAGCTAGTCCAACTCCCCCACCGGCGCCACCACCGCGCCCTGCTTGCCGCACACCCAGTGCGGCTCCGGCCCCAGCTCGGGCTCCACGCCCAGCGCGTGCGGGTCCCCGTCGGCCGCGCAGGCGGTGCACAGCGGCCACCGCCCGTACGCCTCCAGCAGCGCGTCCTGGACGTCCTGGGCGACCAGCCCGAGCACGTACTCGGTGCCGTCCGGCCACTGCTCCAGCCACCAGCGGCGGTGGGTGACGGCCTGCTCCACCAGCGAGACGACGGCGGCGTCCGCCACGTCCCGCGCGGTGAGGTCGGCCAGGATCAGCGCCCGGGCGTTGTGCAGGGCGGTCTCGATGTCGTCGGAAGCCATCCGTCCATTCTCCGTGGAAACGCCGGAACGCCGAAACGCGGGAACACCGGAAGGGCGGAACACCGGAAGGGCGGAACGCCGAAACGCCGCGTGGGCGGCCCCCCGAAGGGAGCCGCCCACGCGGACGAGGATCAGCCGATCCGATCGGAATCCGATCAGGATCAGAAGTCCATGTCACCGCCCGGCATGCCGCCGCCGGCGGCCGCGGCGGCCTTCTCCGGCTTGTCGGCGATGACGGCCTCGGTGGTGAGGAACAGCGCCGCGATGGAGGCGGCGTTCTGCAGCGCGGAGCGGGTGACCTTGGCCGGGTCGATGATGCCCTCGGCGATCAGGTCGACGTACTCGTTGGTGGCGGCGTTCAGGCCGTGACCGGCGGGGAGGTTGCGCACCTTCTCCACCACGACGCCACCCTCCAGGCCGGCGTTGGTCGCGATCTGCTTGATCGGGGCCTCCAGCGCGACCTTGACGATGTTGGCACCGGTGGCCTCGTCGCCTTCCAGCTCCAGCTTGTCGAACGCGACACCGGCCTGCAGCAGGGCGACGCCACCACCGGCGACGATGCCCTCCTCGACGGCGGCCTTGGCGTTGCGGACGGCGTCCTCGATGCGGTGCTTGCGCTCCTTGAGCTCCACCTCGGTGGCCGCGCCGGCCTTGATGACGGCCACGCCGCCGGCCAGCTTGGCGAGGCGCTCCTGGAGCTTCTCGCGGTCGTAGTCCGAGTCGCTGTTCTCGATCTCGGCGCGGATCTGGTTCACGCGGCCCGCGACCTGCTCGCTGTCACCGGCACCGTCGACGATCGTGGTCTCGTCCTTGGTGATGACGACCTTGCGGGCGCCACCCAGGAGGTCCAGACCGGCGTTCTCCAGCTTGAGGCCGACCTCCTCGGAGATCACGGTGCCGCCGGTGAGGACGGCGATGTCGCCGAGCATGGCCTTGCGACGGTCGCCGAAGCCCGGGGCCTTGACGGCGACGGACTTGAAGACGCCCTTGATCTTGTTGACGATCAGGGTCGACAGGGCCTCGCCCTCGACGTCCTCGGCGATGATGACGAGCGGCTTGCCGCTCTGCATGACCTTCTCCAGCAGCGGGAGCAGGTCCTTGATGCCGCCGATCTTGGAGTTGGCGATGAGGATGTACGGGTCCTCGAAGGTCGCCTCCATCCGCTCCAGGTCGGTGGCGAAGTAGGCGGAGATGTAGCCCTTGTCGAAGCGCATGCCCTCGGTGAGCTCGAGCTCCAGACCGAAGGTGTTGCTCTCCTCGACGGTGATGACGCCTTCCTTGCCGACCTTGTCCATCGCCTCGGCGATGAGCTCGCCGATCTGGGTGTCGGCGGCGGAGATGGAGGCGGTGGAGGCGATCTGCTCCTTGGTCTCCACGTCGGTGGCCTGGGCCAGCAGCTGGTCCGAGACGGCCGCGACGGCCTTCTCGATGCCGCGCTTCAGGGCCATCGGGTTGGCGCCGGCGGCGACGTTGCGCAGACCCTCGCGAACCAGGGCCTGGGCGAGCACGGTGGCGGTGGTGGTGCCGTCACCCGCGACGTCGTCGGTCTTCTTGGCGACCTCCTTGACGAGCTCCGCGCCGATCTTCTCGTAGGGGTCCTCGAGCTCGATCTCCTTGGCGATGGAGACACCGTCGTTGGTGATCGTGGGGGCGCCCCACTTCTTCTCCAGCACGACGTTGCGACCCTTGGGGCCGAGCGTGACCTTCACCGCGTCGGCGAGCTGGTTCATGCCACGCTCAAGGCCGCGGCGAGCTTCCTCATCAAAGGCGATGATCTTGGCCATCAGAAGTGGTCCTCCGGGACACGGTCGACTGCTCGGACCAAGGGGTGCCCGCGACGGACGGCCCTGGTGTGCGGAGGTCCATTCCCCTACCGCCCCCGGGGGCCTCACCGACCCGGTCCGCTGTCACTCTCACACTGTGAGTGCTAACGCCAATGATTAGCACTCCGGGTGGTCGAGTGCAAGCCCAATCCACAACCCGCGAGCCGCCGTCCGGGCCGGCGCGGGTACGCGAACGGGCCCGTACGACGCGTGTCGTACGGGCCCGTCGAGAAGCAGGAGGTCCACCAGTCGTGGGCCGTGCCGAGCTCCTGGAGTCGGAAGGGGTCAGACCGCCGCGCGGACCATGTCCGCCTGCGGGCCCTTCTGTCCCTGGGAGATCTCGAACTCGACCCGCTGGCCCTCCTCGAGGGTGCGGTAGCCGTCCATCTGGATCGCGCTGTAGTGGACGAAGACGTCCGCACCACCGTCGACCGCGATGAAGCCGTAGCCCTTCTCCGCGTTGAACCACTTGACGGTGCCCTGAGCCATTCCGAACTCCCCTAGTGCTGTGCTGGCCCTTCACGGGCCCGCAGGTCGCGGGCCCGGGTCTGGTTTTGAAGGCCGGCCCGGGGAACCCCCCCTGAGCGCAGCCGTGCACGCCGCAACCCTCCGCACGGGGGCGCCGGACGGCTTCCGTGAGCGGGTGATTACGTCGACCGCCGCTGAATGTATCCGGATCGACGCCCTCTGCAACAGGGTCAACCGCCGGGAATTCCGCAGCCCTGCCAAGAGACAAGAGCGAACAAACCGGGAGGAAATCGGCATTGCACGCCGGACATAGCGGACGAATTACTCAAATGCCTGCAGGAATTCTGACATCTGCCTGACATGTTTCCCGACCCGGCGCCCAGGCCGGTCTCAGCGGCCGGACGACCTCCGGCGACGCACCCCGTCCGCCGGGAGCGGAGCCCTGTTCCCAGCAGAGCCACACTCTACTCCGACTCGACCCGGAATATTCCCGCCGAAATACGCGCGACCGCCCGCACATACGGGGAATCGAATTCCGTACGTGCGGGCGGCGCGGAAAAGAGCGGGGCGGCTCAGCAGCCGCCGGCCACCGCCGGAATGATCGAGACGCCGGCACCGTCCTTGATCTCGGTCGCCAGGCCCTCGGCGAAGCGCACGTCGTCGTCGTTCACGTACACGTTGACGAAACGGCGCAGCTTGCCGGTGTCGTCCAGGATCCGGGCCGAGATGCCGGCGTGGTTGCGCTCCAGGTCGGCGATGACCTCGGCCAGGGTGGCCCCCTCCGCGGTGACCTCGGCCGCGCCGCCGGTGTAGGTGCGCAGGATGGTGGGGATGCGGACGTTGGCGCTCATGACTCTCCTTGCGGGGTGGGGGGCGGTTCAGGCGGACGCGAGGCCGGCGGCGCGGAAGGCGTCCAGGCTCGGGCGGATCACGGCGGTCATCCCGGCCTCGGAGACGGCGTCCAGCGTCTTCAGGCCGTCGCCGGTGTTGATCGCGACGGTCTCCTTGGCCGGATCCAGCTGACCGGTCTCGACCAGCTTCTTCAGCACGCCGACGGTCACCCCGCCCGCGGTCTCGGCGAAGATCCCCTCGGTGCGGGCCAGCAGCCGGATCGCCGCCACCACCTCCGCGTCCGTGACGTCCTCGACCGCACCGCCGGTGCGGCGGGCGATGTCCAGCACGTACGGGCCGTCAGCCGGGTTGCCGATCGCCAGCGACTTGGCGATGGTGTCCGGCTTCACCGGCTTGATCACGTCCCGCCCGGCCTTGAAGGCCGCCGACACCGGCGAGCAGCCCTCCGCCTGGGCGCCGAAGATCCGGTACGGCCGGTCCTCGACCAGGCCCAGCTTGATCAGCTCCTGCAGCCCCTTGTCGATCTTCGTCAGCTGGGAGCCCGAGGCGATCGGGATGACGATCTGCTCCGGCAGCCGCCAGCCGAGCTGCTCGCAGATCTCGTACGCCAGCGTCTTGGAGCCCTCGCCGTAGTACGGCCGCAGATTGACGTTCACGAAGCCCCAGCCCTCGCCGGCCTGGTCCCCGATCAGCTCCGAGCAGAAGCGGTTCACGTCGTCGTAGTTGCCCTCGATGCCGACCAGCTCGCCGCCGTACACCCCGGCCATCACGACCTTGCCCTGCTCCAGGTCGTGCGGGATGAACACGCAGGACCGGAACCCGGCCCGGGCCGCCGCCGCGCCCACCGCACCGGCCAGGTTGCCGGTGGAGGAGCAGGACAGCGTGGTGTAGCCGAACGCCCGGGCCGCCTCGATCGCACACGCGACCACCCGGTCCTTGAACGAGTGGGTCGGGTTGCCGGAGTCGTCCTTGATGTGCAGCTGCGCGGTGAACCCGAGCTCCCGGCCCAGGTTGTCCGCCTTCACCAGCGGGGTCCAGCCGGGGTTCAGGTTGGGCTTCGAAGCGACGTCGGCCGGCACCGGCAGCAGCGGCGCGTAGCGCCAGATGGACGCGGGGCCGGACTCGATCCGCTTGCGCAGCTCCTCGGCGCGCTCGCTCCCGAACTCGTACGCGATCTCCAGCGGCCCGAAGCACTCCAGGCAGGCGAAGTCGGGACCGAGCGGGAAGCGGGTTCCGCACTCCCGACACGACAGCGCGGCGGCGGGGCCGAGGTCGACGGATACGGGTGCGGCAGTGTCGATAGCCATGATGGCGGAGGCCTCTCTCCTCATCTTCCCCGTGGCGCGGGCGCGCCACAGGCCGGAATTGGCACCTGTCCCGCCGGGGCCTGTCGACGACAGCCGAGCGAGAAGGTTGCCGGGACGTCAACGGGCCGTTCCCTCAGTCCCTCTGGATGAGCTTGTGAAGTTATGGTTCAGCGGCGACCCCGGCGTGCGAAGGTCCGACCGCTGTACGAAGACTGTATCCGAAGGCGTCAACCTCGAACGGGACCGTCCGCCACGCGAGATGGCCCGTTCCACCTATCCCGCCGAGGAGAGTCACCGTGCCCGCCGAACCGACCCCCGCGCTCCTCCCGCAGGCGGCGTCCTGGCTCCGCCGCCGCTCGTGGAGCGCGGCCGAGCGGCCGGTGCACACCCTGCTGGAGGCCAAACAGCGCACCGGCCGCACCGTCAGCGTCGTCCTCCCGGCGCTCGACGAGGAGGCCACCGTCGGCGACATCGTCCGCACCGTCCGCCGCGAGCTGATGGAGCGGGTGCCCCTGGTCGACGAACTCGTCGTGGTGGACTCCGGCTCCACCGACGCCACCGCCGCCGTCGCCGCCGAGGCCGGCGCCCGGGTGGAACACCGCGACCGGATCCTCCCCCGGCTGCCCGCCGTCCCCGGCAAGGGCGAGGTGCTCTGGCGCTCCCTGCTGGTCACCCGCGGCGACATCGTCTGCTTCGTCGACGCCGACCTGCGCGAGTTCGACCCGGCCTTCGTCTCCGGCATCGTCGGCCCGCTGCTGACCGACGAGTCCATCCAGCTGGTCAAGGCCATGTACGACCGCCCGCTGGAGACGGACAGCGGCGCGGTCGTCCCGGCCGGCGGCGGGCGGGTCACCGAACTCGTCGCCCGCCCCCTCCTCAACCTCCACTGGCCCGAGCTCGCCGGATTCGTCCAGCCGCTCGGCGGCGAGTACGCGGCCCGCCGCTCACTCCTCGAACGGCTGCCCTTCCCCACCGGCTACGGCGTCGAACTCGGCCTGCTGGTCGACGCCCTGGACCTGGTCGGCCTGGACGCCCTGGCCCAGGTCGACGTCGGCGTCCGGCACCACCGCCACCAGGACAGCCAGGCCCTCGGCCGGATGGCCGCCACCATCTACCGCACCGCCCTCGAACGCCTCGACCGCACCCACCGCCTCAAGGCCTCCGCCGACCTCGTCCACCCCCACCTCACCCAGTTCAGCCGCGCCCCGGAGACCCTCCCCCGGCCTTCGGCCGGGGGGACCCCCATCTTCACCCCCCACACCCACCCCGTGACGGCCCTGGAGCGCCCCCCGATGCACACCCTCCCCGAGTACGCGATCCGGCACTGAAACGTTTGCGGCCCCCACCCCCCGGCAAGATGCCAACCATGGGCGATCTCACGACCGAACGTTCGAGTGCGACCGGAACCGCCCCAGTCCTGGTGGCCTCCAACCGGGGACCGGTGTCCTTCAGCACCGCCGACGACGGCACGCTGACCCTGCGCCGCGGCGGCGGCGGCCTGGTCTCCGGCCTCTCCGCGATCGACGACCCCACCGCCGTCTGGGTCTGCGCCGCACTCGGTGACGCCGACCGCAGAGCCGCCCGGGAGGCCCCCGACGGCCGCCTCGACCTCGCCGGGCACGAGGTCGGCGGCCAGGCCGTACGGATGCTCGACATCGACCGGGAGACCTTCGCCCACGCCTACAACGGCGTCGCCAACTCCACCCTCTGGTTCGTCCACCACATGCTCTACGCGACCCCCACCGCGCCCTCCTTCGACGCCGCCTTCCGCACCGAATGGGCCTCCTACCAGGCCTACAACACCGCCTTCGCGAACGCGCTGGCCGCCGAAGCCGCCCCGGACGCCGCGGTCCTGGTGCAGGACTACCACCTCTCTCTCACCCCGGCCCTGCTCCGGCAGGCCCGCCCCGACCTGCGGATCGGCCACTTCTCCCACACCCCCTGGGCCCCGCCCGAGTACTACCGGATGCTCCCCGACGACGTCGCCCGGGCCGTCCTGACCGGCATCCTCGGCGCCGACCGGGCCGGCTTCCTCACCGAACGCTGGGCCCGCGCCTTCGCCGCCTGCTGCGAGGACCTCCTCGGCGCCGAGTTCGACCCCGCCGCCCTCACCGTCACCCACCAGGGCCGCACCACCCACCTCGGCGTCCACGCCCTGGGCGCCGACGCGGACTTCCTCCGCGAGCGCGCCCACCGCCCCGACGTGGACGACCGCCTCACCGGGCTGCGCGCCGCCGTCGGCGACCGCCGCACCATCGTCCGGGTCGACCGCACCGAGCTGAGCAAGAACATCGTCCGCGGCCTCCAGGCCTACCGGCACCTGCTCCGCACCCGCCCCGAGTGGCACGACCGGGTGGTCCACATCGCCTTCGCCTACCCGTCCCGCACCGACCTCGCCGAGTACCGCGACTACACCGCCGAGGTCGAACGCCTCGCCGCCGCCATCAACGCCGAGTTCGCCACCCCCACCTGGCAGCCGCTGATCCTGCACGTCAACGACGACTTCCCGCGTTCCCTGGCCGCCTACCGGCTCGCCGACGTGGCACTCGTCAACCCGATCCGGGACGGCATGAACCTGGTCGCCAAGGAAGTCCCGGTGGTCTCCGACCAGGGCTGCGCCCTCGTCCTGTCCCGGGAGGCCGGCGCCCACGCCGAACTCGGGGACGACGCCCTCACCGTCAACCCCTACGACGTGATCGCCACCGCCGAGGCCCTGCACACCGGTCTCACCATGAGCCCGGAGGAGCGCGCCGACCGCACCAAGCGCCTGGCCGCCGCGGCCACCGCGCTCCCCCCGCAGCAGTGGTTCCTGGACCAGCTCGACGCCCTCGGCCGGCTCGACGTCCGCTGAGGTCTCCTCACCGGGCGTCGAGGGCCTCCCTCAACGCCCGGTGAGAGCCTCCCCCAGGGCCGTCAACAGCTCCACCACGCCCTCGGGCCCGTCGACCACCAGATCCGCCCGGTCGGCGAGCTCGCGCACCGGCGCGTCCCCCACCGCCCCGGCGCACACCAACAGCCCGGCCAGCCCCTGCCCCCGCAGCTTCTCCACCGCCGCGAAGGCCGCCACGTCCCCCAGGTCGTCCCCCGCGTACAGCACGGAACGGGCGCCGCGCTCCCGCAGGAACCCGGTCAGCGCCGCCCCCTTGTCCACCCCCGGCGGCCGCAGCTCCAGCACCAGCCGCCCGGGCTCCACCACCAGCCCGTACGCGGCCGCCAACTCCCCCACCGGCACCCGCAACAGCTCCAGCGCCCGCTCCGGCTCCGCCGTCCGCCGGGTGTGCACCGCAACCGAGCGCCCCTTGTCCTCCACCCACGTCCCCTCGGGCGCCCCCGCCCGCTCCAACACCTCGGGCAACGCCGCCCGCGCCCCGGCCACCCCGGGATGCACCTCCGGCGCCGTCACCACGCCACGCTCCCAGCGCTCGGCCCCGTAGTGCCCCAGTACCACCAGGCCCGGCACCCCGGCGAACCCCCCGTACTCCGCCGCCAGCGCCGCCGGCCGCCCCGTCACCACCACCACGGCGACCCCCGCCGAGGCCAACCGCCGCAACGCCCCCACCACCCCCGGATGCGCCCGCGCCCGCGAGGGATCCGCCACGATCGGCGCCAACGTCCCGTCGAAGTCCAGCGCCACCACCGCGCCCTCCGGCGCCGCCAGAATCGCCCGCAGCCCGTCCCGCCCGGCTCCGGTGGCCGGCACACCCATCTCGTCAAGACCCATACCGAACCCCCTACCCACCCCCGGCGGCGGCACCCCCCTCAACGCGCCCCGCGCCGCCCTTCCCGAACCCGCCGCAACCGATTCACCAGCACCGGAGCGAAGGCCAACGCCTCCTCCCGGTCCAGCAACCCGTTCAACAGCTGGTAGTACCGGGTGGACGAGAGCCCCAGCTCCTCCCGGATCGCCCGCTCCTTGGCGCCCGCCGTCCGCCACTGCCGCCCCTCCAGCGCCAGTACCGCGCGGTCCCGCTCACTCAGCTCACCCACGACAACACCTCCTCGCTACGAAGTGTCATCCTCGCCCGCACCCCCGACACACTCTGCCCCCCGCCCCGGCGCCCCCGCCCGGCTAGCGTCACCCCCATGACCACGCCGAGCTTCACCGTCCACGTCCCCACCGCCGACCTCGACCCCGAGCCGCTCGACCCGTCCCAGATCGTCTCCGGCACCCCCGAGGTCACCGGGAAGGTCCTCGCCGAGTCCCCCGACGGCCGTCAGCTGCGCGGCCTCTGGCAGATCACCCCGGGCGTGGTCACCGACGTCGAGGCCGACGAGATGTTCGTGGTGCTGAGCGGCCGGGCCACCATCGAGATCGAGGGCGGCCCGACCCTGGCCGTCGGCCCCGGTGACTGCGCCGTCCTGCGCGAGGGCGACCGCACCACCTGGACGGTCCACGAGACCCTCCGCAAGGCCTACGCGATCACCCTCCCCTGAGCAGGCCCCTCCCCGGTCCTACTGCTTGCGGACCCGGGCCGCCTCCTTCATCGCCGCGTCCTGCAGCCCGCCGAGCACCTGCTTCGGGTCCCCGGTCACCGCCTGCCCGATCCCCGCCTTGATCCGGTTGCTGACCTCGCCCCAGGCCGGGTCCCCGAACGGGTAGAAGCTGGCGTTGGTCAGCCCGACCGCGAACTGCTTGAGGTCCGCGTGCTTGGGGTCCGCGGACATCTGGTTGAAGGCGTCCTGGGTCACCGGCAGCAGGTTGTACTGCTCGTCGAACTTCAGCTGGTAGTCCTTCGTGTAGACGAAGGACAGGAACTTCTTGATCTCGTTCTTGTGCCCGTTGGCCTTGAACGCCATCATCCAGTCCGCGACGCCGAGGCTCCCGGTCTTCCCCACGCCGTCCTTCTTCGGGATCGGCGCCGTCCCGAAGTCGATCTTCCCCGCGGACGCCATCCGCAGCAGCGTCGGGTGCCCGTTGAGCATCGCGACCTTCCCGGAGGCGAAGTCCTGGAACACCGGCGTGCGGTTCATCTTGCCCGGGTCCGGGTACGTCAGCCCGGTGCTGACCAGGTTGGTCTTCAGCCAGTTGAAGGTCGCCTGGTTCTGGTCGCTGTCGATGGTGTAGTTGCCGACGTCGTCGGAGAGCGAGCCGCCCCCGCTCAGCGTCCACAGCATCGACTCGGCCGGCGCCTCCTCCGGCCCCAGCGGGAGCCCGTACGGGGTCACCCCCGGCACCTTGGCCTTGATCTTCTCGGCCGCCGCCCGCAGCTCGTTCCAGGTGGTCGGCGGCTGCGAGATCCCCGCCTGCCGGAAGACCGCCTTGTTGTAGAAGAGCACCCGCGAGGAGGAGACGAAGGGGATGCCGTACTGGGTGCCCAGCACCTGTCCGGCGTGCGAGAAGTTGTCCATGAACTTGGCCTGGGTGTCCATGGAGAGCACGTCCGCGGCCGGGTACAGCCGGTCCGCCGCGACCTGTTCGGCGAAGCCGCCGGTCTGCAGCAGGTCGGGCGACTTCCCGGCCGCGATCATGTCGTCGACCTTCTGGCCGATGTCGGTCCAGCTGTCGACCTCGACCTGGACCTTGATGCCGGGGTTGGCGGCCTCGAAGGCCTTGGAGACCTCGTCCCAGTAGTGCTTGGAGCTGGTCTCGCTGTTCTCCCCGTAGTCGGCGGCGACCAGTTTGAGCGTGACCGGCCCGTCGCCCTGCCCGCTGCACGCACTGACCGTGGTGAGCACCAGTGCTCCGGCCAGCGCCGTTCCGAGCACACGGAGGGAAACGTGGGCGCGCCTGTCCAACGCGGGTACCGCCTTCAAAAAGAACTACAGCCGGACGAGGGAATCCAGCAGGGGGGAGCGCCACACTGCCAAACCGCTCCACCACTGGTCCACACCACTCGCCCCCGCCCGTCGAGTAGTTACCGAAGTGCCCCGGTTCGTTGCACGATGCGCAACAACGGGCGAACGAAGGCCCTCGACCGGACCGCTCGGCGCAAAGCCCCGCACACCCCCCGCAGCCGAGACAAAGCTCACCCAGTATGGACCAGACCAATCCGACAACTGGACTAGACCTCTTCGGTCCGACCAAGGGAAACTGTCCCCCGTGAAGCACGTCATCGCACTCGATGTAGGCGGCACCGGCATGAAGGCCGCGCTGCTCGCCCAGGACGGCTCCGTGCTGTTCGAAGCACGCCGACCGACCGGGCGGGAACACGGCACCGACGCCGTGGTCGCCGCCATCCTCGACTTCGCCGCCGACCTCGCCGACGAGGGCCGGGCCCGCTTCGGCCTCGCCCCGCTGGCCGCCGGCGTGGCGGTGCCCGGCACGATCGACGAGAAGAACGGGATCGCGGTCTTCTCCGCCAACCTCGGCTGGCGCGACCTCCCGCTGCGCGAGCTGCTCGGCGAACGCCTGGCCGACACCGCCGGAGGCGCCCGCGGCGCCGCCATGCCGGTGGCGCTCGGCCACGACGTGCGCTCCGGTGGCCTCGCCGAGGGCCGGCTGGGCGCGGGCCGCGGCATCGACCGCTTCCTGTTCATCGCCCTGGGCACCGGCATCGCCGGCGCCATCGGCATCGACGGCCGGATAGAAGCCGGCGCGCACGGCTACGGCGGCGAGATCGGCCACGTGGTGGTCCGCCCCGGCGGGCCGAAGTGCGGCTGCGGCGCCCGCGGCTGCCTGGAGACGCTGGCCTCCGCCTCCGCCGTCTCCCGTGCCTGGGCCGAGGCCAGCGGCGACCCCGACGCCGACGCGGCGTCCTGCGCCGCCGCGGTGGACGCCGGGGACGACCGCGCCCGCGCGGTCTGGCAGACCGCGGTCGACGCCCTGGCCGACGGCATCGTGCTCGCCCAGAGCCTGCTCGACCCGTCCACGGTCATCGTCGGCGGCGGGCTGGCGGAGGCCGGCGACACCCTCTTCACCCCGCTGCGCACGGCGGTCACCGAGCGCCTGACCTTCCAGATGCCCCCGGAAGTCGTACCCGCCATGCTCAAAGACACCGCCGCCTCCCTGGGCGCCGGCCTGCTCGCCTGGGATCTGCTCTCGATGGAGGTGACCGCGTGACCACCGCGGACCGTGACCGTACTGCCCTGGCCGGCGCCCGGCTCGTCCTGCCCGGCGGCGTCGTCGAGGGCGGGCGCCTCGCCGTCGAGGGCTCCCGGATCGCCGCCATCACCAGTCGTAGCAGCGCTGGGGAGAGCGAGCCCGGCGACCTCGACCTGACCGGCCACACCGTCGTCCCCGGCTTCGTCGACCTGCACGTCCACGGCGGCGGCGGCGCCTCCTACGCCTCCG
>NZ_JBHXEG010000040.1:0-69211 GCF_042724935.1 Kitasatospora sp. NPDC127060 | reverse complement strand
CCACCCCCCCATCCGTGGGCGGCTGGTTTTTTTTTTTACCCCCCCCCCCGGGGGGGGGGGGGGGGGGGGGGGTGTGGGGGGGGGGGGGGGGGGGGGCGCCCCCCCCCGGGGGGCCGGCCCCCCCGCCCCTCCCGCTCAACATCCTCTGGACGCCGACCGGCCCGGGCCTCGCCGAGCTGGCCGGGCTCGGGGCCGCCCGGGTCAGCCTGGGCTCGCTGCTGTACCGCTCGGCGCTGGCGGCGGCGGTGGCGACGGCGGCCGCCGTCGCCTCGGGCGGGCCGGTCGGGCCGGTGCCCGGGTATGCCGACGTCCAGGCGCTGAGCGGGAGTTGACGGTCGGCGGCGGGGGCGGGCTCAGGTCCTGGACCGCCGCGCCTCGATCCCGTCCAGGATGAGGTCGATGCCGCGTCGGAAGCTGCTGTCCCGGCCGGCCTCGACCTCATCCGGCACCTGGGTGGTGTACAGGGCGTGCAGTCGTGGGTGCGACCGGGTGGCCTCGGTGACGGCGGGCAGCAGCCGGTCCATGAACTCCTGTTCGTCCTGGCCGCTCTTGGTCAGCGCGCTCAGCCAGGCGGCCTCCACGGTGGCGGTGCCGATGGTGTAGCCCATGATGATGCCCATCACGTCGTTGGCCTCGCCGAGTTCGAAGCCGGCCGTCTCCATCAGCACCAGCATGGCCTCGGAGAGCCGCATCCAGTTGGGGCCGAGGTAGACCATGCCCACGTCGCCGATCACCGAGACCATCCACGGGTGGCGCACCACGGCGGCGCGCATGGCCTCGGTGCTCTCGATGACGGCCGCGCGCCAGACCTTCGGGTCCTCGGCGCCCTCGGCCCGGGCGAGCGGAAGTCCGCCGAAGATGTGGTCGACCACCAGGGCGAGCAGTTCGTCCTTGTTGGCGACGTGGGTGTAGAGCGAGGTGGCGCCGGCGTTGAGGCGGGCGCCGAGCTTGCGCATGCTCAGTGCCTCGATGCCGTCGGAGTCCAGCAGGGCGACGGCCTCGGCGACGATCTGCTCGCGGCTGAGGGCGGGCTGGGTCCGCCGTTTCTGTGGACGATTCCACGGCGAGGGGAAGTCCGGCTGTGCGCCGGCCCGGCGCTCCGGCGGGGTGTCGTCCTCCGACTTGGCCGTCATCTGGCCCTCCATTCCACGTGCCCCCTGGTCGGGGGCGGTCCGTCCAGCATAGGCCCGCCACCGCACACCGTACGGCCATCCGCACGCCGTACGGCAACACGCACGCCGTACGGCCTTGCGAACGGTGTTCGGTGTCCGTACAGTGTTCGGAGTAGCGCACACCGTTCGGTCGGGGACGGGTGGACGGTGTGCGCCGCGAGGACTTCCGCGCGGCCTTCCGCCGACGCGAGGACGTGCGCGGGGCTGCGGCCGACGCGCCGAACCGAAGGGGGATCGTGGTGGACCGTCAGACGGATCGTCACCCGCGCCGCTGGCTCATCCTGGTCGTGCTCTGCCTCAGCAGCCTGGTGCTGGTGATCGACAACATGGTGCTCACGGTCTCCATCCCGCCGATCGCGGAGGACCTCGGGGCCGGGGCGCAGGACATCCAGTGGATCATCGACTCGTACATCCTGGTCTTCGCCGGACTGCTGCTGACCTCGGGAAGCCTCTCCGACCGGTTCGGGCGGCGAAAAGTGATGATCATCGGGCTGGTGCTGTTCGGCGCCGCCTCACTGGTCGCGGCGGTCGCCTCCAGCCCCGGTGAACTGATCGCCGGCCGGGTGCTGATGGGCGTCGGCGGCGCCCTGGTCATGCCGAGCACCCTGTCCATCCTGATCACCGTCTTCGACGACGAGGAGCGGCCCAAGGCGATCGCCGCCTGGAGCGCGGTGGCCATGATCGGCCTGGTCGGCGGCCCGGTGCTGGGCGGCGCGCTGATCGCCCACTTCTGGTGGGGCGCGGTGTTCCTGCTCAACGTGCCGGTCGCGGCCGTGGCCATCGTCGCGGCGATCGTGCTGATGCCGGAGTCCAAGGGCCCGTGGCGCAAGCCCGACCTGCCCGGCATGCTGCTCTCCATGGTGGGCATGACCGCCCTGGTCTGGTCGATCATCGTCCTGCCGCGGGACGGCTTCGCCCACGTCAACACCCTCGGCGCGATGGCCGTCGCGGTCGCCGCACTCACCGGCTTCGGCATCCGCCAGGTCCGCACCGACTCGCCGATGGTCCCGCTCAAGCTGTTCCGCAACCGGGTCTTCACCGGCGCCAGCTTCTCCCTCGTCCTGCTCACCTTCGCCACCGGCGGCCTGATGCTGGTGCTCACCCAGTACCTGCAGTTCGTGCTGGAGTTCTCGCCCACCGACACCGGCCTGGCCTTCATCCCGCTGGCCATCGCCTCGCTCGCCTTCAACGTGATCGGCGCCGCGCTCGGCAAGAAGCTCCCGGCCCGGGTGCTCACCTCGATCGGCATGGTGATCATCGCCGGCGGCTTCGGACTGCTGGCCACCCTCTCCGTCGGCGACGGCTTCACCAAGGTCGCCCTCGCGATGCTGGTGCTCGGCATCGGCTCCGGCCTGGGCATGCCCGCCGCGGCCAACGCCCTGATGAGCGCCATCCCCGCCGAGCACGCCGGCGTCGGCTCCGCGCTCAACGACACCATCCAGCAGTCCGGCGCCGCCCTCGGCGTGGCCATCCTCGGCACCGTGCTCTCCGGCACCTACACCGGCGCGATGCCCGCCGACGCCCCCGCCCCCGCCCGGCACGCCATCACCGACGCGCTCGCCCTCTCGGCCGGTAGCAGCGACGGCGCCCTGGCCCGGGCCGCCCGGGAGGCCTTCAACACCGCCACCTCCACCACCTTCACGGTCGGCGGGATCGCCGTCCTGGTGGCGGCGGTGCTCACCCTGGTGCTGATGCGGGGCAAGGCGGCCGAGACCGTGGTGGAGCCCGCCGAGGCCGTCGGGGTTGCTGAGCCCGTCGAGCCCGCCGTCGGCGCGGGCGTCTGATCGCCCCGCCCGACGGTCGGCCCCCGGTCGCACCCCCCGTCCACCGGCCCCGGCTGCCCCTCGCAGCCGGGGCCGCGGGCCGTCCGGGCCGCCGCGGGCTCCTGGGGGCGCGTAGCCTTCGAAGCATGTCCACCCCGTACGCGGAGCGCCCGTCCCGGCTGCCCGGGGCGGTGCTGTGGACGAAGGGCGCCGACCCGGCGGACGGCGGCGCGGACGGCGGTACTGGCGGTGGTACTGGCGGTGGTACGGGCGGGCTGGTGCTGCCGGACGGCTGCATGGACCTGCTGTGGACGGAGGGCCGGCTGCTGGTCGCCGGGCCGGACACCCGGGCGTACCGGCCCGGACCGGGACTGCGCGGGCCGTGGGCGGGCGTCCGCTTCCGACCCGGCGCCGGACCGGTGCTGCTCGGCCTCCCGGCACACGAACTGCGTGACCGCCGGGTCGAGTTGGCCGACCTCCGGCCCGGTGGCGAGGTACGGCGGCTGACCGAACGGATCGACGCCGCCCCCGACCCGGCCGCCGCCCTGGAACAACTGGCCCTGCGCCTGGCGGCCGCGGCACGGCCGGAGGACCGGCTGGTACGGGCGGTGGCCGACGCGCTCGCCGCCGGGCGGAGCGTCGCGGCGACGGCCGAGGCGGTCGGGCTCGGCGCCCGGCAGCTGCACCGCCGCTCCCTGGCCGCCTTCGGCTACGGCCCCAAGACCCTGGCCCGGATCCTGCGACTGCAGCGCGCCCTCGGGCTGGCCCGTTCCGGCGTCCCGCTCGGCGAGACGGCCGCCCGGACGGGCTACGCGGACCAGGCGCACCTGGCCCGTGACGTACGGGAGCTGGCGGGAACGACGGTGACGGCGCTGCTGTGAGGCCGGGCTACAGCGGGGCGAGCAGGTCGACCCCGTTGCCGTCCGGGTCGCGCAGCGAGGCGTAGCGCTGGCCCCAGAAGGCGTCCCAGGGCTTCAGCTCCCCGTGGTACCCGGCGGCGGTCAGCTCCCGGTACACCGCGTCCACGTGCTCCGGGCTCTGGCAACGGAAGGCCAGTGCCGCCCGGGCGCCGCCGGTCGGCGGCTGCCATTCGGGGTGGAAGGAGCGGATGGTCGACTCGGCGTCGAGGACCAGCAGCAGGCCGCCGGGCAGCTCCGCCTCGACGTGCGGCTGCTGCTCGGAGCCCTCGGGGAAGGTGAGCCCCAGCCGCCGGTAGAAGGCCACCGAGGCGGCCATGTCGGAGACGGCGAGACCGATGAAGGCGATCTGCGGTGCGGGTGTGCTGTTCATGACGGCCACGGTAGGCGGGCCGCGGGCGGAGGTCTTGAACGAATCGGACACCCCGGGTGGTTCTCGTCTCCGGCAGGCGCCCGGGCGGCGCCCGGCAGGGGCGCGGCCAGCGCCTGGCACGGGCCCGGGCGGTCGGTTGTCAGTCGCTCCTTGTACCGTCGATCACGCAACGATCGGTTCGACACGGGGGTGTGGCACATGTTCAGGACGGATCCGGAGACGCCCGACGTCTTCCTCACGCCGGTCGAGGAGGTCTTCGTCCGCAGCCACCTCGGCCGGTACGCGGGGCTCGACGCCGACACCTGGACGCTCACCGTCGAGGGCCTGGTGGAGCGGCCGCTGCGGCTGGACTTCCGGGCCCTCCAGGACCTCCCGCAGCGCCGGTTCACCGCCGTCCACGAGTGCTTCGGCAATCCGCTGCGCCCGAACGTGCCCACCCGCGCGGTGACCAACGTGGAGTGGGAGGGGGTCCCGCTCGCCGAGGTGCTGGCGCTGGCCGGGCCGCGCCCGGAGGCCCGGCACGTCTGGCTGGAGGGCGCCGACCGCGGCGACTTCGCGGGGGAGAGCAGCGTGAGCTACCTCAAGGACCTACCGCTGGAGGAGGCATCGGCCGAGGTCGTCCTCGCGCACCGGATGAACGGCGAGGCGCTGCGCCCCGACCACGGGCACCCGGTGCGGGCGGTGGCGCCGCGGATGTTCGGCACCAACTCGGTCAAGTGGCTGACGCGCCTGGTGCTGGCCGCCGAGCGCCCCGAGCACCTGTTCACCACCCGGCTGTACACCCGGGTGCTGCCGGGGGAGAGCGAGTCCCGGCCGGTCCGCGAGAAGGACGTCAGCAGCAAGCTGCTCAGCCCGCGGGACGGAGCCACCGTGCCGGCCGGAGCCGCCGAACTGGCCGGGTACGCCTGGAGTTCCACCGAGGTGACGGCCGTCGAGGTGGCCGTGGACGACGGCGACTGGCAGCCCGCCGAGCTGGACGGGCCTGGCCCGGGGCCGAGTTGGCAGCGGTTCCGGCTCCGGTACGACCTCGCCCCGGGGCCGCACCGCGTCCGCTGCCGGGCCACCGACTCCGCCGGGCGGGTCCAGCCGCTCGGCGGGGACCGCAACGCCGTCCACGAGATACGGGTGACCGCGGCGGTCAACGGGCGGCCGGCCGGGCGGTGATCGCCGGGCGGACCAAGCCCGTCCGGGTCGCCGTGCAGCCGGCTGACGGCCTGCCCGGCGGCGGCCGGAAGGGGGCGATGCCGGGGTTGTCCTCGGCGAGCCGCGCGCTCTCGGCGCCACCGCCCCGACCGCTCCCGGTTTCATGACCCGTCCCGCCGGAGCAGCCCGAAGGCCCGGACCACCGCACAGCGGTCCAAGCCTTCGTTGGCCGGGTGTCGTACGGGCCCGTACGACACCCGCCGGTCAGGCGGACTCGGCGGTCGCGCGGACCCCGAAACGGACGGAGCGGCTGCCGTCGGCCAGGGCGTAGAAGACGACCGGGATCCAGTCGTCCTTGTCGTTGCGGCGCTACCCGCCGACCGCTGCGGAGCCCGCTACCCCGGCGCCCACGACCCCGGTGCCCGCCCGCAGGGTGAGGACGGTGATCTCGCTCGGGGCGAAGACCCGGAACGGCGGCCCCCAGAACCCGGTGCCCCGACTGGTGTAGAGCTGGGTCCGCTCCCCGTGTCGGCTCAGGCCGTGCACCACCGGCTGGTCGATCCGGACGAGGAAGTTGAACGGCCAGATCTGGCCGCCGTGGGTGTGCCCGGAGATCTGCAGGTCAACGCGGGCCGCCGCGGCCCGGGGGACGTACTTGGGCTGGTGGGCGACCAGCAGGACGGGCAGTGCCGGATCCGCCCCGGCCAGCGCGTCCACCAGGTCGGCGCGGTGCCCGTCCAGTCCGGAGTGCTCCGCGGTCACGTCGTCCACACCGGCCAGCACCAGGGAGTCCCCGTCGCGCTCCACCACGAGGTGGCGGTTGTGCAGCGGCTCCCAGCCCAGCTCCGCCATGCGGTCCAGCCAGCCCTGGGCCTCCCCGCCGTACTCGTGGTTCCCCGTGACGTAGACCTTGGCCAGCCGGGACCGGACCGTCCCGAGCGGCGCCGACTGCTCCCGGCGCTGGGCCGGGGTGCCGTCGGCGATGTCGCCGGCGTGGACCACCACGTCCGCGTCCAGCCCGTTGACCACCTCCGCGACCCGCGCCGACCAGTCCGCCCGGTCGATCGGCCCGTAGTGGGTGTCGGCCAGCACCACGACCCGGGTCCCGTCCAGTCCGCCACCGAGCCGTGGCAGATGGACGTCCAGCCGCTTCACCCGGGGTACCCGCATCGCCTCGCGGTACCCCCAGCCCAACAACCCGGCCGACACCACGGCCACCGCGACCGCCACCGCCCTGCCCCGGCCGCTGCCCCCGACGCCGAGCCCGGCCGCCACCAGCCCCACCAGCCCACCCAGCACCGACCAGGTGAACAGCACCCAGACGACCCCGAGGCTGGTGTCCGCGAAACGGGCCGCCCGGTCGAGCCGCCGCCGCCCGTGCCCCGCGATCATCAGGAAGGGGAACGCCACCATCCAGGCCACCAGCACGACCGTGCCGCCCAGCACCACCGGGAACGGCCAGCCGGCCCCGGCGAACAGCGTCCACCACGGCGGCAGGCACAACACCACCAGGACGACCACCAGCACGGCCAGCCGCCGCACCCCGCCCCGCCGCCGCACACCCCCACCCGCATCCCCGGCCGCCCCGCCGCCCCCACCCCGACCCGCAGCCGCTACCGCCCCGGCGGCCCCACCGGTCCCACTCCCACTCACCACATCGCCCCTCACATCGGTTCCCCCCATCATCCGCCTCCCCGCCACCCCGGAAAACGACGAAGGCCCCGCCCGGCGAACGGCGGTTTCTGGGGGTCGGGGCCTTCGTGGAGGCGGAGGACACGAGATCCGACCTCGTGAGGGGTCGCCCCGACACGGGCTCTTCTGGTCGCCAGTGCAGCTAGCTGCCGGAGGCCGCGCCTTCGGCATGGTTCACCAGTACATCGGCAACATCCGCCGCCAGCAGGAAGGGCAGGTGCCGGTTCACCTGGTCTTCGTGGTCGCGGTAACGGGCGAACGGCAGCAGGGACGCCAGCAGGGCCCACTGGTACTCGGCCTCGCCGAAGGGCCAGTTCTTCTGCTCGCAGCCTTTGAGGATGGTGCGCAGCTTCGCGATGCACAGCAGCACCCGCCGCACGTCCGGGTCCGCGTCCCCCGGAATGTCCGGTTCCCACATGGCCGTGCCGCTCAGCGATCCGACGAACCAGGAACGCACCTGGAGGAGTTGCTCGTGGCTCCAGGAGAACGTCCGTGACCACAGAGCGGATTCGAGGCGGGCGAAGTCCTTGCAGATGTGGCCCTGGTGGGTGGTCTCGAAGTCGATGACGTAGAGATCGGGGCGTCGGTTGTCCGGTCCGCTGGCCAGGACGTTCTCGCCGTGCAGGTCGCCGTGGCAGACACAGGTCAGGTAGGAGGCAGTCGTGACGCCGTAATGCCGGTCGTACAGGAGCCGTTCGAAAAGGGCGTCGGTCCCGGCGTCCCGCTCGCCGATCTCTGCCATGTGGGCGACCAGCCACAGCGGGTTCGTGACGGACCCGTAGCCCGGGTCGGCGGCGAATGGGCTGGACCCGAGTGCGGAGTTCTCCAGCAGATACCCGAGTCTGCGGTGCTGCCAGGGCAGTCCGCCGTCGATGCCGAAGATGTCGGCGACCTCGGGCAGCCGGAAGTGTTCCAGCTCGGACTCCGCGTTCTTGCCCGGCGCGTAGCTGGTCAGCTCGAAAGTGACCGGACGCAGAGCCGGATACTCCCCCCGCAGATCGCCGATGGTCCGCTGGGCCTGGCTGAGCCACGGGCCGAGCGCGTCCATGAAGACTTCCTCGATGACCGGCTGGAGCGCGTCCGGGTCCGCAGTGCGCACCCAGTCCCGCAGTGTCTTCGGTTCGTCGCGGTGCCGGAAGACATAGGACGTGAAGATGCCTTGGTAGAGATCGCCATTGCTGCTGTTGGCGATGGTGGTGCTGCCCACGGCACACTTGCTCGCCCGGTAGACCGGCCGCAGATAGGCTTCCGCGAACCGGTCGAAGTTCTCCTTCTCCCTGCGCACCTTGGCCACTTCGTCGATCTTCAGCACACCGACCGGGCCGAAGCTGTCGAGGGCGAGGAAGGTCGGCACGGGCCGTCCGGCGAACAGCGCGCCCTGGACCATGGTCCCCTGCGGGCCCGGAGCCAGCTCAGCTGCGATGCCCTGGAGCAGTCGGTTCGAGACCTGTACGGACGCGTCCTGGTCGCCCATGGACAGGAGGCCGGCGGTCGTGGCGGCACCGGGCTCCCAAGGGTTCCTGGCGACCCGCACCATCCGGATCGTGGCCAGCATGTCCCGGCCCGCCTTGCGCCAGAAGGCGAGCGCCTCCTGCCGCTCCTCCGGGGTCCCGGTGTCACCGTAGTAGCCCGTGGAGGAGTACAGCAGGTCGAGCAGGCGGTCCAGTTGGTCAGCCTTCCAGCTGGACAGCTTGAGCAGGGTGAGCGCAACGCTGCTGCGGTGCCGGTTCTCCTCGGTCCAGCGGTTGAGGACTCGGGTCGCCCAGAACTCGGCATAGATGTGCCGGTCGGCGAACCTGGGATCCTGGACCAGCTCGTTGAAGCGCAGCTCCTTGGGAGCGGTCGGGTCAGGGCCGCCCACGAGGAGATGGATGCCGATGGCGTGCCGCAGCCAGCTGTAGACGTGCGGTACGCGGTTCAGCTCGGGGTCGCGCAGCTCGCCGAGCGCCAACAGCACCGCCGTCTCGGTGACGTCCAGCAGTTGTTCACGCTTGGCCTCGTGGTACCGGTAGGAGATCTGGATGAGCTGGAGGTAGCCGAGGATGTCGGCGAGGGTCTGGTAGCCGCTGGAGTGCCAGTGGCCCTCCACGGCGTAGTTCCAGAGCGCGCTGGCCAGCCAGTGCCGACGCAGCGCCCGGACGTCGACCACTGTGTCGCCCTTGGCATACGACAGCATCTCCGAACGGCAGGTGCTGCGCGCGTCCTTGGCCCGCTGGTGAAGTGCCTGGGCGTCATCACCGGGCACGGAGACGGAGGCGAGAAGGCCGGGCAGCTCCTGCAGGTCCTCGTCAAGGACCGGGAGGAGCGACTCGGAGGGGACGGGGGCATGTCTTCCGAACAGCTCGGTGATGCGCGCTCCCAGCTCCGCCGCCAGTTGCCGGACCGTGTCCTCGTCGGGCTCAGCGGACCGCCAGTCGCCGACGACCGTGTCCCAGTTCCGGGTCGGGTTCATCTGCGAGGGGAACCGGGAGCCCGGGACGCCGACGGTGGCCGTCTCGCCCTCGGCAGCCGCCGAGACCGCGACGCCGCTGCCGGCGGCCACGGCGTTCACCGTCGCCGCCGGCGCGGCGCCGCCTTCGGACGCCGGCGCCGGGGCGACTGCCGCCGTGACAGCAGCGACCGCCACGGCGGGGCCGCTTCCGGTGCCCGCAGCCGGGGCCTGCTGCAGCTGGCCGGCGGAGGCCGGACCGAAACCCGCTCCGGGGCTCGGCGCCGGTCCTGTGTCCGCCGCCTGGACAACTGCCGGACCGAGCTGTTCCAGCCGCTCTCGGCAGTGCTCGATCGTCGGCGTGTACCTGCCGTCGTCGTTCCGCTCGGACTCCAGGAGAAAGACGGCGAGTTCCAGTAACTCGCGCGCCCGTGCGACATCCGCCTGCATGTAGCACTCGGCCACGGTCGACGCACCGTTCGCGATGCGGTACCCGGGAACGTACGGGTATCCGTTTGCGAGTTGCTCCCGCGTCCTGAGCAGACCCTCGCGGGCCTTGCGGAGGCGCGCCTCCCGCGACGGCACCGCCTGGATCGCGTCGTCCAGCGCCCGTTCCAGTACGTCCGTTGAGTGCAGGAGAATTTCCGTGGTCACACCGCTGCCCACCGATGCCTCCTCAAGTACGTGATGTACAAGGCTTGTTGATGCAAAACGCGGCCTGGTCGCGATATCCCGGCAGAGCCGCGGAGCTACCGCCACCGGTTCGGACGAAGACGCCCTGAGGTCAGCTCGCGGGGTGGAGGTCCTCGCGGTGGCGCCGGTCGCCGACCAGAAAGGCGGACTGCGGCAGCACCACATGGGCTCCGGCGCGGCCGAGTGCTATCTCTTTGCGGGTGGCACAGATGACCCCCGCCTCGGTCTGCTCGTTCGCGAGGGTGATCAGTGCAGAACGCAGTTCCTCGGCCTCGGGGCGGTCCGTCAGGAGGTCGTACACCTCCAAGAACCGAAGCTGTCGATATGCCTCCCCCGGCACCTTCATGGGGCCGTCGATGACGCGCCGGACGTGCTGGAACGCCACGGCCTTGGCGAGATCCGTAAGCTCCTCGTGCCCGACCTCGCCCAGTTCCTCGACGAGTTCACGCCGCAGGCACTCGGTCGCCGGCTCCCGGCCGTCCCCGCGGTGCAGCCAGCGCGCGAACGCGAGGACCCCGCTGCCGGAAAGGAAGCCCCGCAGATCGAGCCGCATCACGGCACGGCCACGCTGTTCGGGTTCGAAGCCCAGTCGCTCCAGGGCGGAACGGGCTGTTTCACGGTATTTCACCACTCCCCCCGGCGGGCCGAAGGCGCCAGGGCGGGCGGGTGTGGCGAACAGGACGAACCGGTCCTCCTCATGGAGTCGCAACAGCACGGCCACCGACACCCGTGTCCGGCGCCGCGGTGTGAGAAGGACGAGCAGCAGCTTCAGGTGCCGCCGGTTCTGCCAGAGGGTACGGCCTACATAGCTGAGCAGGGCAAGAACGAGCCCGCCGACGATCTTCTCGACCACTGGGCCTCCCCCACGTGGTGTTTGCGCGCCAATGTACCGATGCCGTGCGTCGCTCAGTGAGTGAACGCCCGGACTGTGACTGGTCCGTGTCCTGAGACGTCGGGACGGTCAGGCGCGCACGGTCCGCATCGGATCCAAGAATCCGAAGGTTCCCTGTGCTCCCGGCCCGGCCAGAGGGCTTGTGGTGGCCAGGAGGTTGAGAGCGATGGTTCCGTCGGCCTTTGGTCCGCCAGGCCAGGTCCGCCACATCTGCGGTTGGCGTCGGCTGGCCTGGGGGACGAACGGTGTCGCGTCTGCGAGCAGGCCGGGAGATGCGCCTCGTCGGACCCCGGACCCCGGACCCCGGACCCCGGCCCCCGGACCACCGTCCGGTCGGTCGGTCGGGCCCGGGCCGCCCGGGACGGTCGGCGCGCCTGTGGGCCCGGCCGCTTCTACGGTGAAGGAGCACAGCGGCTCTGCACGAGGCGGTGATCCCATGGGCCCATCCCCAGTCCGCTCCGGCATGCGCGGCGGGCCGGCGGCGCGCCCGAGACGTCCGCGGATCCCGTGAGCCGGCGCGACGGGCCGACCGGCCGCGCACGTCTGCGGCGGACGTTGACGTTCTGGCTGCGTCCGGCGTTCGCACTGCGCGTCGTCGGCCGTTTCCAGCGGATCGTCGGCTTCGACCGGTCGATGGCGCTGGCCTCGACCGCGCTCTCGGCGTTGGTCCCGTTGGCGCTGTTGGTCTCGTCCGTCCTCGGCGGTCTGGCCCGGCCGGACCTGGCACAACGGACGGTGCGGCGCTACGGCCTGACCGGCGGAGGGGCGGATGCCGTCACGGCCCTGTTCTCCTCCGGGCTCGGCTCGAACCCGGGCCTCGGCGTGATCGGTGCCGTCTTCCTCGTGATCTCGACGCTCAGCTTCGCCCGGGCGGCGCAGCGGCTGGTCGAGCAGACCTGGGAGCTGTCGCCGCTCAGTGTGCGCAACACGGCCAACGAGCTGCGGTGGGTGGCCGGCCTGGCCGTCTACCTGGCGGTCACCGGCTGGCTCCACGCGGCGCTCCCGCGCGGACGGCTGAACCTCGCCGCGACCCTGTGCGAGGTGCCGGTCACGGCGGCCTTCCTGCTCTGGAGCGGCCGGATCCTGTCGGCGAAGCGCCTGGGCCCGCAATCCCTGTTCCCCTTCGCCGTCCTCGGCGCCGTCCTGGCCGCCGCGTACGCCGTGGGCGCGACCGTCTACCTGCCGCACCTGTTCAGCTCCTACGCCACCCGCTACGGGCCCGTGGGCGCGGTCTTCGCCATGATCTCCGCCCTGTTCGGCGCCATGCTCGCCCTGGTGGGCTCGGCCGCGCTGGGCCGGGAGGTGGTCGATGAACTCGACCGGATCCGGTACGGTCGGCGCCCTCCGGACGACGAGGTCCGGCGCGAGTGGGACAACGTGATCGCCCAGGCCCGCCAACGCTGGCAGTCGGCATGGCACGGACTCGGGCGCCGCAGTCGGCGCCGGGGGTGACACCGACTCCCGGGCGGGCCCCGGAGCGCGCGGTCTCCGGCGCCGCGTCCGGATCCGGCCCGACCAACTGGCTGATCGACACGTTCATCACGGCGGTGTCCAGCACCATGAGGAACTGGGCGGCGCCGAGGACGGAGAGGGCTCTCCAACGGCCCGTCGGTCCTGCTCCAAGGGTTCGTCGAGGCGGCGTGGGCCTTCGCGTCAGACGTCCGAACGAGCGGTGACCCGTCCGGCGCCGACCGCGTCGAGCAGCGCCTGGTGGTCGCGTTCGTTCTGGTCGGCGTAGGCGACCGCGAAGCGGGCCAGGGCCCGGTCGAAGACGTCGCCCCGGCCCAGGTACGCGGCGATCGCGACCCGGTCCCCCGATCGGGCGTGGGCGCGGGCCAGGGTCCATCCGCACAGCCGGCCGAACTCGTCCAACTCGTCCGGCGACATCAGGCCGGGCTGCGCGATCCCCTTCCAGTCGCGCAACTGGCGGACGTAGAAGTCCCGTTCGCGACCGTCGATCCCCTCGACGTGCTGCCAGCCGAGGAAGATGTCGCTGGCCGCCTGCATCAAGCGCTGCCCAGTCACGACCCGTTCGCCCTCGGAGGCGAACCCGCTGCGCCCCACGTGGGCGGCCAGCACGGACTGCTGGGCCTCCTTCGCCTGGAGGAACAGGGGGTCCCGGTCGTCCCTGCCCAGCAGCAGCACGATCCAGCAGCGGGTGCCGACGCTGCCGACCCCGACGACCTTGCGGGCCATGTCCACGACGGTGAACTTCCGGAGCAGGCTGCGCCGGTCCGCGGACAGGCTCCGGCCGTAGCCCTCGATCAGGTGGTGGATCTCCTCTTCCAGCGCCAGGCGTTCGCGATCCGGGAGGAGGTCCGAGACGGGCGTGATCAGCGGAGGATCGGGGGTGATGCGCCGCTCTCCGTCCACCTCGCGGGTGAGGTTCTCGAAGGCTTGCAGGCTGTCGCGGGTGCGGGCCTTGGCCAGGTTGGCGGAGAGCCGTTTCCGGGTGCCCTTGTGCAGTCGGCCCGAGACGGCCGCCTGCACCTGGTACGCGTCGGCCTTGGCGTACCAGACGTCGAGGTGGCCCATCCCGGCGAAGGCGTGCATCGCCTCCCGGTAGGACCGCACGCAGGACCGGACCGCCGCCTCGCTGTCCTCGTCGTCGAAGCCGTTCTCGCGTCCGGCGATGACGAGGCTGGCTGCGAGACGCTTCACGTCCCACTCCCACGGCCCCGGCAGCGTTTCGTCGAAGTCGTTGATGTCGAACAGCAGGTGCCGTTCGGGCGAGGCGAGCAGACGGAAGTTCAGCAGGTGTGCGTCACCGCAGAGCTGGGCCCGAATGCCCGAGGTGGGCGTGCCGGAGAGGTCGGCCGCCATGATCGCCGCGGCACCCCGGTAGAAGCGGAACGGTGATTCCGACATCCGGCCGTAGCGCACCGGTACCAGTTCCCGGACCCGTGAGGCGGACTGCGCCTCGATGAGGTCGATGGGATCGGGGCGGTCCCGGCGCGGCGCGAAGTCGCCGTGCGCGGACCGGGGCGACGTCCTCCGGGCCGCACGGCCCCGGTCGGCGCGTTCACGCGCCGTGAGAAGGGCCCGGGAGTGCTCTGCCCCGTCGCCCGGTGTCGGTCCGTCCGTCATCGCGGGCCTCCTCACGCATCGCCCGAAAGGAGTGTTTGTACCTCTCCATGCTCGGCCGTGTCGCGGGCGGGCGCATCCCGCGCCGCCGGCGAGCCACTCGCCGGGCCGTGGCGGACGATGCGACAGACAATCGGAGAAGGGGCAATCGGGGGGCGAAGCCCAGACGACCCGTCCTCCCTTCCCGAGAAGGAGGCCACCATGACCGACGACATCGACGTCCCCGAGATGGGCCCCGTCGACTACCTGGTCGTCGAGTTCCCTCAAGTGGGCATGAGAGGCGAGGGCCTGCCGTTGCTGATCGATCTGGTGGACCGAGGCATCATCCGCATCCTCGATCTCCTGTTCATCACCAGGCGGGCCGACGGTTCGGTGGTCGGCGTCGACATCTCCGACATCGACCGGGACGGCCGGCTCGACCTCGACGTGTTCAGGGGGGCCTCCTCCGGCCTCCTCGGCGACGACGACATCAACGAGGCAGGTTCCGCCCTTGAACCGGGCTCCTCCGCCGGGGTCCTGGTGTACGAGAACCTGTGGGCCGCACCGTTCGCGAGCGCCCTGCGCCGGAACGGTGCCAGGGTGGTCGCCAGCGGACGCATCCCGCTCGACGACGTCCTCCACGCCCTCGAAGCGGCGGAGGCCCGAGCCTGAGCAGTGGCCGGGCAGTGATCGGTCCGATCGGCTCGGGCCACCCATCCACCGTGCACATCACAGATCGGAGGCCGAGACCCATGGCAGGTCTGCTTCGAGGCGTCGCCCGCACCGCAGTGATCTCGGGAACCGCCACGGCCGTGTCCAACCGCGTCTCCCGACGGCAGGCCGGCCGGTGGGCTCAACAGGAGGCCGCCCAGCAGGCCGCCTACGCCCCGCCGCCCCCACCCGCACCGATACCGCAACCCGCACCGGCCGCCTCCATGGAGGAGAAGCTCGCCCAGCTCAAGGACCTCGCCGCGTTGAAGGAACAGGGCGTCCTGTCCGACGCCGAGTTCGAGGGCCAGAAGCAGCGGATACTCAACTCCTGACCGGGCTGCCCGTGCCCGGCCGACCGCGTCCTGGCGGGACCGTTCGGGGACCGGCGGCCCGCCAGGGGACGCCCCGTGGCCGCCGGTCCCTCCTCCGGTCGGTCGACGGCCGGACGCGGCAGTGACCGCCCAGCGACCGGCCCGGCTCCCCGGAGGGACCGGGGAGCCGGGCCGACCGTGCCTTCAAGGGCCGGGACGGCCGTTCTCGGGGCCGTCAGGCCTCCCTTCTGGTCGTTCCGGCGCACAGCGCCCAGATGACGAAGGCGTCGATCGCGATCAGGACGACCGCCCAGAAGGGGTAGTAGGGCAGCCACAGGAAGTTGGCGATCATCGCCAGTCCGGCGACCACCACACCGGTGACACGGGCCCAAACGGCGCCGCTGAACAGCGCCACGCCCGCCAGGACGACGACGACCCCGAGGATCAGGTGGAGCCACCCCCACCCCGTGGTGCTCATCGAGTACACGTAGTGCCGGGTGATGACGATCAGGTTGTCCTTGGCGATGCCGGCGATTCCTTGGAAGATCGCCATGGTGCCGCCGACGACCAGCATGATGGCGGCGAAGACGGTCCAGCCGGTCGCGAAGGGACGGTGTTCGGGGACCCGGACGGCCCGGGCCGCGTCGGTCGTGCTGCTGGTCATGACATGGACTCCTTCGGTAACAGCCGCCCGGCCGCGGAGCTGGGACAGGGCGACAGGACTCCGGTTCGGACGGGTTCTGGGGGAACGGCGCCCGCCGGGCTTCCGACCGGCCCCGGTGGAGCCGTCAGGAGTTCGGGGACGCGGAGAAGGGCGAGGATCCGGCGGAGCTTCGGCCGGACGCCGACGAGGCGGAACTGCGTGTCGCGAGCGTGGCAGGCCCGGCGGGTTCGGACGAGGGCGCGCACACCGGCGGCGTCGCAGAAGGTGAGGGCCGCGACATCGAGGTCCAGCCGGTGTGGACGTTCCGCGAGGGCCCGGGCGACGGCCTCGCCCACGAGCGGTGCCGTGGCGATGTCGAGCTCGCCTTCCAACGACACCGATGCGGTGTCCTGGCACAGGTCGGTTCTGGTGCGGAGGAGGCCGTCGTCTTCCATTGCGACCACCCGGGAAGCTCGGTTGACGGGAAGGACTCGGAAAGAGGCTCTGCGTCCACCGTAGGACCGGGTCGTTCGGCCAGCCGTGGGCCGCATGGACCGCATCGAAGGTCCACACGGCCTCGTCCGGTGCGGGACACGGCTCCTCACCCTCCGTGCTCGTCGACAGCGCGGCGGCCACCGTCCGATCCGAACCGTTCCGAAGACGCCCGTGGTCAGCACCCGGAAGGCGCGTCCGAGCAGCCGCCCGTACAGGGGGCCGCAGGCAGCGCTGTCCCGCCGGGACCGGACCGGTCTGCGTCGATGGGCGACGAAGCGGACGACATCGCCCGCTTGCACGCGCGGATCACCGTTCTGGAGGCCGCGTCCAAGCGGGAGCACCACCGCTTGCGCACCTCCGGCGCGGTGGTGCTCGTCGTGGCCAAGATCTGGCGTTGGTGCTACTCGTCGACGGGGCTGCGGCCCGGCTGCGGCACCACGAAGAACTCCGTCACGAAGCCGGTGATCGTTCCGTCGATGCTTCGGCCGACCCACGTCGGGTAGTGGCCGTCGCCCCAACCCGAAGAGAAAGCGACGAGGCTGTGGCCGCTCCCCGGGTCAGTGAGAACAGCCGGCGCGCGCACCATGGAGTTCCCCTCGCCGAACAGGGCCGTCTCCAGGAGCTCGTAGTTCTCAGCGAGCAGGTCGCCAAGAGGGGCGCCGGCAGCGGCATCGACGAAACAGCCGGTCCCCGCGTCGACGCCGTAGCCGAAGAACTCCGTGTCGCCGAGGTCGCCGAGGGCTTGGCCGTCGCTCAGGGCCAGTGTCCACTCCACGGTCGGCTTGTCGCTCACCTGCAGCCAGGCGGCGGCGACACGCTCATCCACGACCTCGCGGACTTCGCCTCGGGCGATCCCGACGACCGAGAGAACGACCGGGTGGGTGCCCGGCTCCACTTCAGCGGTGAAGGGATCCAGGTCGTCGCCGAGTCCAATGAACGGATCGCAGGCCGCGACCTTGCCCGAGGGCAGAGCGAGGGCGGTCTCGGGCAGTGCAATCACTGTGGCCGTCATGCCGTGGCTGCAGTCGTACGAACTGCCGGCCGTGAACAGGCGCACCACATCAGGGGCAGCAAGCGGCATCGGGGGCTCAACCTCGCAGTAGGAGAACGGATGGCTGGCCGGTCGGTGCCTCAACAGGATTGATCCCTTGAACATCGGCCTGGCCTTGCCGCCCAGACGGTAGCCCGTCGCACGGACAGGCGGGGCAGCAGATCGCCTTCAAGGCCAGCTGACGCCGCGCGAGCCGGACCCGGCGCTGCGGCTAGAGGGATCACGGAACGACGAAGGCCCGGACCACGTGATGCGGTCCGGGCCTTCTGCCGGCGGAGGATACGAGATTCGAACTCGTGAGGGGTTGCCCCCAACACGCTTTCCAACTGTTCGTCCGGCTGTCCGAAGAGGTCCGCGTCAGTCCTGACCTGCGGCGGAGTGAACCGCTGGGCAGTGGCTGGACCCGGCTGGACGGGGGGAACGAGACCAGAACTGAGACCAAGCGTGCAGGCGGCGCTCGGGGAGCGGCGTCCGCCCTGTCGCAGGTATCGGTCCGGTCATCCGTCGGCTGCAGCCCGACCAGAGTGGCGTGGCCCGGGGTAGCCATCGCTCCCCTGATCGAGTGAACCGACAGTAGCCAGCGGTTCGCCGAATCGTTACCCGGGAAGATGTTGCGAATACTTCGAATACTTCGGATGCTGCGACTACGCTGGGAAGCTAGGAGGTTCGACTATGGCAACCGCCACAGAAGGCCGGAAGATCGCGCCGGGCACCGTGGACGCGCAAAGCGCCGAACGGGCGCTGCGTAGGGTCCGTGACTACCTCGCGCACAACACGGACGCCACCGCAGACATCACCATCGTCGGTGAGGTCGGCACCGACGATCCTCTTGTGCTGCCGCGCCCCACGGTCGAGATGTTCGCCGCCATGCTCGCCGCCCTGGCGAACGGGCAAGGCGTGCAGATCATGCCAGTCAATGCCATCGTGTCCACCCAGGTCGCCGCCGACATGCTCAACGTTTCCAGGCCCTACCTGATCGGTCTCCTGGAGAAGGGAGACATCCCCTTCGAACGGGTCGGGCGCCATCGGCGCATCAAGTTCAACGATGTCATGGAGTACAAGCGGAGAGACGACCGCGAACGTAAGGACGCAGCCGACTCGCTCACGGCCCTCGATGAGGAGCTGGGGCTGCTCTGACATGGCCTTCATCGTTCTGTACGACTCGAACGTGCTCTACCCGAACACGGTGCGGGATCTGCTCATCCGTCTGGCTCGGCACGGGATCGTCCAAGCCAAGTGGACCGAGCAGATCCTCGACGAGGTGGAAGCCGCACTCCGCCGCAACGACATCGGAGACGACGAGAAGCGTGCGGAGCTGCGGCGCCGCATGAACGCAGCTGTGCGGGACTGCATCGTCACCGGCTACGAGCCTCTGATCGACGGGCTCAAGCTCCCCGATCCGAACGACCGTCACGTCCTCGCGGCGGCGATCAGGGCCGGCGCGCAAGTGATCGTCACCGACAACAGCAAGGATTTCCCGTCCGAGTACGTGGCGGAGTGGGGCATCGAGCAGAAGACCGCCGACGACTTCGTCATGGACTTGATCGACCGGGCGTGTAAGCGATCTCGTGTAAGTGCCTTGTAGCTATTGGATGCTGAGCCGGTTCTCGAAGAAGAGTGAGAACTGGTTCAGCGCCTCCTTCCAGTGTGCGGCGACGTGGTTGATGTCGCGGGCCCTGGGAGTGATCTGCTCCCGCACCGCGAGGTAGAGCACCTTCAACGCGGCCTGTTCCGAGGGGAAGTGGCCGCGGTTGCGGGTGGCCTTCCGCAGTCGGGAGTTCATCGACTCGACCATGTTCGTGGAGTACACGACCCTCCTTATCGCGGGCGGGAACGCGAGGTAGGGCGTGAACTCGCTCCAGGCCGCCCTCCAGGTGCGGACCACGGCCGGGTAGCGTTCGCCCAGCTCGGAGGTGGCCAGTTCGTCCAAGGCCCGCTCTGCCGCCTGTTCGGTGGGCGCGCTGTAGATCGCCCGCAGCGCCGGCACCAGTGCGGGGTGGTCCCTGCCCGAGGACAGCCGCAGCGAGGCGCGGATCAGGTGGATCACGCAGGTCTGCACCGTCGCCCGCGGCCAGGTGGCCGTCACCGCGTCCGGCAGCCCCTTCAGGCCGTCGCAGCAGACGATGCACACGTCCTCGATGCCGCGGTTGCGCAGTTCGGTCAGCACCGTCATCCAGGCGGTGGCACCCTCGCCCTCGGAGCCGACCCACAGGCCCAGGACGTCCTTGCGGCCGTCCATGTCCACCCCGACCGCCAGGTAGACGGGCTTCGAACTCACCGATCCGGAGCGGATCTTCACCCACAGGGCGTCGATGTAGACGATCGGCCACACGGAGTCCAGCGGCCGGTTCTGCCAGGCGGCCAGCTCGTCCGTCACAGCGTCGGTGACCTTGCTGATCAGGTCGGCGCTGACCTCGACCCCGTAGATCTGGGCGAGGTGGGAGCGGATGTCGCGCACCGACATCCCGCGCGCGTACAGCGACAGGATCCGCTCGTTGAAGCCGGCCAGGCGCCGCGCGTTCTTCGGGATCAGCCGGGGCTCGAACTCGCCGTTGCGGTCCCTGGGCACCGCGACCGTCACCGCCCCGACATCGGTCAGCACGGTCTTCGGCGACGTCCCGTTGCGGCTGTTGCCCGAGCCACGGCCGGCCGGATCGTGCTTCTCGTAGCCCAGGTGCTCGGTCATCTCCGCGTCCAGGGCCCGCTCCAGCACCGCCCGGGTGACCTGGGTCAGCAGCCCGCCCTCGCCCAGCAGGGCCGCACCCGAGGCGTCCGCGCGGTCCATCAGCCGCTCGACGACCTCGTCCACCAACCGCTCATCGACCGGCTCGACGACCGGCCCTTCCTTCTCGCTCATGTCCTGTCCGTTCCGGCCGGCCAGAGCCCTCAGCCGGGCCCAGGCCAGCCTCCCAGATCACGGACTTACACGAACTATCTGACACGCTCGATCGACCTGGACGACCGTGTGGTCTACGGCTGCGTCATGGAGATTGCGGGTAGTCGGCGACGGGAGCCGGTCACGTTCGACGACGTGCTGGGCCAGTTGGAGAGATCCCAACTGATCGGATCAGTGAGCATGCTCCGAAGCGGACCTGTCGAGAGCACCTGACGAGCCAAGTCCATGGGCCCCGGCCGCCAGCAGATGCTGGTCGGGGCCTTCGCGTACTCACTCACACAGGAGCGGGACGATGCTTGGCAACTCTGGGGGACAAGCTCCATGTCGCGCACCACGCCGTTGCCCCGGTGGGCCGCCGAGATGGTCGAGGGGCGACTGTGGGAGAAGGGGAAATGACGAAGGCCCGGACCACGTGATGCGGTCCGGGCCTTCTGCCGGCGGAGGATACGAGATTCGAACTCGTGAGGGGTTGCCCCCAACACGCTTTCCAACTGTTCGTCCGGCTGTCCGAAGAGGTCCGCGTCAGTCCTGACCTGCGGCGGAGCGATCCGTCAGTCGATCTCTGAACGGGGCCGGACGGGGGTGAATGCAACCAGAACTGCAACCGCTGTCGGCCGTGCTGCGGGGCAGCCCGAGGTCATGACCGGGGGCGCAACGCGCTGCCGTCGGGCGTAATGGAAGGACCGGTTCGGCGAACCGCGCCGGGGCCTCGGGGGTTGATCGCGCCCGCGCCGATGGTGCGTGGCAGGGAGGATGCGGCGGTGAGCAGCGATGGCGAGGGCCGACCGGGCCGGGTGGAGGGTTTGGGCGAGTACTTGCTGGGTGCGCTGCTCGATCAGGCCCATGAGCTGCCGCCCCGGCTCATCGGTCCGTTGGTCGCCGAAGCGGCGGCGAGGATCGGCGGCCGAGATCCGGTGCTCCTGCTGCAGGACTACGGTCAGCTGGCCCTGGTGCCGCTGCCCGGTCAGGGGCTGGTCGGCGGGGAGCCGGTGCCGATCGACGGCTCGCCCGCCGGCGCGGCCTTTCTGAGCGGTGTCCCCGTCGAGGCGCCGCTGTCAGGCGGGGTGCGGGTGTACCTGCCGCTGCTGGACGGCGGCGACGAGGTGGGGGTGCTGGCCCTCACGCTGGGTCGCGTCGATGACGACGACCGGCGGCTGCTCCGCCGGTTCGCCGGCATGGTCGCGGACCTGCTGGTGACCAAGAGCGGCTACACCGACCGGATCTTCCAGGCCCGGCGCCTGGAACCGATGAGCGTGGCGGCGGAGATCCAGTGGTCGCTGCTGCCGCCGCTGTCGATGACCGTCCCGCGGGTCGCGGTGGCGGGCATCCTCGAGCCTGCCTACCAGGTGGCCGGCGACAGCTTCGACTACGCGCTCAACGACGATGTGCTGCACGTCGCCACGATCGACGCGATGGGCCACGGGCTGGACGCCGCGACCATGGCGACCGTAGCCATCGGCGCGTACCGCCATGCCCGGCGCGCCGACATCGGGCTGGCCGAAATCTACGCGTTCATGGACCGGGCCATCGCCGAGCAGTTCGGCCCCGACCACTTCGTCACCGCGCAGATGATGCGGCTGGACACCGGGACCGGCCACCTTCAGTGGGTCAACGCCGGTCATCCCCGGCCGTTGCTGATCCGCGACCACGTCGTCGTCGAGCGGCTGGAGAGTGCCACCACCCTGCCGGTCGGGTTCGGCGGCGAGCAGCCGGTGATCAGCGAGTCGGCGCTGCGGCACGGTGACCGGGTCCTGTGCTTCACCGACGGCCTGGTCGAGGAGCGCGAGCCCGGCGGGGAGCAGTTCGGGGAGGAACAGCTCATCGACTGGGTCAACCGCGTCGAGCGGTCGCAGGCCGGAGTGCGGGCCGTGGTGCGCGCGCTCTCCCACGTCCTGAGGGAGAAGCGGGGCGGCCGCACGAGCGATGACGCCACCCTGTTCCTGATCGAGTGGCGCTGAGAGGGACCACGCCGGGCCGGCTCTCGTACCGCGCCGGGTCGGTGCGGTGCGGGCGGAGTACCGTGGGGATATCGGGGCGGCCCGAGCCGCCGCCCCCCGACTGTCGGCTCTCGCTCGGCGGGGTCGGCGTGCGTCCACGGAACAGGTGGCGAGCCATGTCGGACGAAACCGGTGCCGCGCGCCCGGGACTTCTGCCGGACCGGTTCCGGCAGGCCGCGAAGCCGGGGACAGTCCTGTTGCGCCTGGAGACCACCCGGTCGCGCGAGGGGGTGCTCGACGGCGCGTGGTGGCCGCGTTCACGGGATGTCGAAGCCGAACTGTCCGGTCTGATCAGGGCGTTGACCGAACACCTCGGCCCTGTGGCGAGCGTCGGGCTGGACGCTGAAGCCTGGGACGACGTCCCGGCCCGGCTGGTCGTAGACGGCCGGTCGGTGCACATCGACCGGTACCCGGTCGGCGACGACACGGTGATCGTCACACGGGGCGACCACGATCACTTCAGCCTGCTTGTCGTCCCCCCGCAGGCGAGCCGCGAGGCGGCCCTGGCCGCGATGGCACGCGCGGTCGAGGCCGGCGGAACCGACTCCGCGCGGCAGATCCTCATCACCACCGGCATCGGCTCCGAGCCGCCGGGCGAAGCGTCCTGAGCGCCGGGCTCGCGGGCCGGGCTCCTCGGGCAGACAGGAAAGGCGGAACGCGGAGATGTCCGTCTACGTGAAACTCTCGGCCGAGGCCCGGGCGCCGGCGGAACCGTCGAAGGGGCCGCTGGACCTGCAGTACGAGGACGGCGCGGACGGCGTCACCTTCGAGTACGACCTGCATCCGAGCGGCGCGCTGCGAGTCCTGCGGGTCTTCGAGGACACGCCGTACCGGATCGAGGTCTGCTTCGGCCCCGGGGCGTGGCTCCAGGTCGTGGGCAACTACCTGCGAAGCGGCGCCGAGTACTGACGGCGCCGAGTACTGGGCGGGAACGTCGGCACGGGAGACCAGGATGCGGCACTACCGATGGGTTCTGGAGACGCAGGACGACGACGGCCGCTGGTCCCGGGGGGATGGCACCTCCCTGCAGGATCCGCTGGAGTACGACGGGCCGTCCCAGCAGGCGGCCAACCACCTGCGGGACGTGTTCGTGCGCACGCTCTCCCGGCCCGCGCCCGGCCCCCGGGCGATCAGGATCCGCCTCTGGGACGGGGCCGACATCGCGGGCCCGCCCCAGGCCGAAGCCGAGTGGTCACGCGAGTGACACACCCGGCCACGCGGCCGTAGCGGGCGCCATTCGTTCCGTCGCTACGTGGCCACCGGCCAGGAGGCGGACCGGTGGCGGGCGACATCCGCCCGTCTGCCGGCCTCACCTGCATTGTCGGAGGGGACGACGGCCGAGGGCAGGAAGTCGGAACCGGGCCTCTGCCGCTGTGCGCCCCCGCCCGTCTCAACGGCGAGGAGACCGCTCGCGGCCGTGGTGTTCGCGGGGCTCGCGGCTTCGGCCATCAGCCGGGCGGCATCGATGGCACCCGTCTCCGGCGGGACGACCAGCAGGTTCAGCCGGCGCGGAGCGTACGAGAAGACCGCGATCGTGTGCTCGTCCTGCTCGGTGGTGAACCAGCCCGCGTGGACGGTGTGCCCGGCGACCGGGATCCGCCGGGGGATGACGGGCCACTGCGCGGGGTTCACGGTGATCCGGGTGACCCGGCCCCACCGCTCGTCGATCTCGGCGGCCAGGGCAGGGAGTTCGAGAAGAAGATCACGCGAGCGGGGCCACCAGGCACCGTCCAGACGGCCGGGCCGCACGCCACTGGGCGCGAGGGCGAGCCGTGCCGAGGAATCCGGGGCGGCGGGCGTCGTCGCACGATCGAGGGTCGTGGTCATGATCAAGGACCTGTCCCCGGGCCCTGCCCGCGAGGTCGGGTCCGGAATTGCCGTTCGCCGGAGACGACGCCAGTATCCGGTGCCGGCATGCGAAGTGCCTTCGGTGATGTCCAGGCTACTCCGGGTTCGGCCCGGACGCGGTGTCGTCGCGGTGGCGGGGGTCTCCGCCCGGAGCTTTCGGGCGGCCGCAGTGCTCCGGCACCCGGTGGTTCCGAGGTGTTCAGCCGAGCAGGAGTTCTGCCGCCGGAGTGTGGTTCCCGGTTGCTGAAGCTCCGGCCATCGCCGAGGCCGCCGTCGCCGACGTGGTGCCGGGCGGTACCACCAGGAGCAGGAAGTGGTCCTGGAATCCCCGGGTGACGCTGATCGTCGCGTCGCTGCCGGTGAACCAGTTGATCCTGACCGTCAGGCCGTTCGCCGCCACAGATCGGGGCACGCCGTTCCAGGCCGTGGTGTCGAGGCCGACCCGGACGATGCGCCCGAAGTGGGCGCCGAGCGCGGTGATCAGGTCCGGCAGTTCGGCGAGGACATGGTTCGAGCGGGGCCACCAGGCTCCGTCGAAGACGCCCTCCCGCGACATCGTCGGCTCCAGCACCAGGCGAGGCAACAGAGGGGCGCCGGGCACCGTCCACGGCCCGGAAGAGGAAGAGGAGGGGAAAGGAATCGGCATCATGCGAAGCCGCCCGTCCGGTCCACGAGGGACCCATCAAGACCCAGGGCGACGTCGACGCTGATGCCGGCGTGCGGAATGTCCTCGGTTGTCTGCCTCCCACGCTACTCCGCAGCGGTCTTCTCCGGGCCGCCCGCCATCGGAGTAGCGTCGGGGACATCCAGGGCGTCCCGCATCCCGGTACCCGTTCCGGCCTCGTTCTGAGTGAAGGACAGCCCGGCCGCCCCCGCGGGCAGCCGGAGACGGGAACGGTGAACACCGTGACCACTCACTCCCCGCAGCCGGTACGGCCCGGCCACGGCCTCACAGTCGCCGACGCCATGGACCCCTGCGACTACCAGATAACCGACGACACCACCGTCGACCAGGCCAACGACATCTTCCGCGGCGCCGACACCGAGTACCTGCTCGTCCGCGACCACGACGGCCGGTGCGAGGGCGCGGTCACCCGCACCGGGCTCCACCCGTTCCTGGCCCGCTCCTGATACCCCGAGCTGGCCACGATCCGCGTCACCTCGCACCAGCGAGGCCCGTTCGCCTGGCCGACCATGGGCCTCGCCCTGGCCGTGCTCACGATGCGGATCAAGCACCTGGCGGTCTGGCCAGTCGTCGACGAGGACGGCTACATCCTCGGCGTCCTCACCGCAGACCGCGCCACCGGTTTGCTCACCGTCACACCGACTCCGTGAAGCCATCGATGTCCGCGCGGTGAGAACAGGTCGGACCAACTGAGACCAAAACTGAGACCACGCGTATGACGAAGGCCCGGACCGTTGGGCGGTCCGGGCCTTCAACTGCCCTACTGGGCAAAGGCGGAGGATACGAGATTCGAACTCGTGAGGGGTTGCCCCCAACACGCTTTCCAAGCGTGCGCCCTAGGCCTCTAGGCGAATCCTCCGTGGGAGAGCTTAGTACATGTTTCGGGGTGCTCGCGACCAGCTATCCCGCAGGCAGGAGAGCGGGGGTGGCCTGTGGATCGTGGGGGCCGGGATCCGGTAGTGTGGGGGTCAGCCCCTCGTGTGGCGTCATCTCTCTGAACCCCCCCAGGGCCGGAAGGCAGCAAGGGTAGGAGGGCTCTGGCGGGTGCACGGGGGGTCTTCGCGTTCCCGGGGCCTGCGGGCCCGGGGCGAAGGGGTGCCGCGTTTGTCGGCCCGTCCCGATATCGTCGGTGGTGTGTCCCTAGCCCTGTACCGCCGCTACCGCCCCGAGACCTTCGCGGAGGTCATCGGGCAGGAGCACGTGACCGCTCCGCTCCAGCAGGCCCTGCGCAACAACAGGGTCAACCACGCCTACCTGTTCAGCGGGCCGCGTGGCTGTGGCAAGACGACGAGCGCACGCATCCTGGCCCGCTGCCTGAACTGCGAACAGGGGCCGACGCCGACGCCCTGCGGGGAGTGCCAGTCCTGTCAGGACCTCGCGACCGGCGGGCCCGGCTCGATCGACGTGATCGAGATCGACGCCGCCTCGCACGGTGGTGTGGACGACGCGCGCGAGCTGCGCGAGCGGGCCTTCTTCGCGCCGGTGCACAGCCGGTACAAGATCTTCATCCTGGACGAGGCGCACATGGTGACCTCGGCCGGGTTCAACGCGCTGCTCAAGGTGGTGGAGGAGCCGCCGGAGCACCTCAAGTTCATCTTCGCGACCACCGAGCCGGAGAAGGTGATCGGGACGATCCGGTCCCGCACCCACCACTACCCGTTCCGGCTGGTCCCGCCGGGCACGCTGCGCGACTACCTGGCGGACGTCTGCGGCCGCGAGGGCATCCAGGTCGAGGACTCGGTGTTCCCGCTGGTGGTGCGGGCCGGTGCGGGCTCGGTGCGTGACTCGATGTCGGTCATGGACCAGCTGCTGGCCGGTGCCGCCGAGGGCGGCGTCACCTACCAGATGGCGACGGCGCTGCTCGGGTACACCGACTCGGCGCTGCTGGACGAGGTGGTGGACGCCTTCGCCGCGCACGACGGGGCGACGGTGTTCCAGGTGATCGACCGGGTGGTCGAGGGCGGGCACGACCCGCGCCGCTTCGTCACCGACCTGCTGGAGCGGCTGCGCGACCTGGTGATCCTCGCCACCGTGCCGGAGGCGGGGGAGAAGGGGCTGATCGATGCCCCGGCCGACCGGGTCGCGGTGATGCAGGCGCAGGCGGACGCGTTCGGCGCGGCCGAGCTGAGCCGGGCCGCCGACCTCGTCAACACCGGGCTGACCGAGATGCGCGGCAACGCGGCGCCGCGGCTCCAGCTGGAGCTGATCTGCGCCCGGGTGATGCTGCCGGGCGCGTACAGCGACGAGCTGTCGCTGCAGGCGCGCCTGGACAAGCTGGAGCGCCGGGCGGCCGCGGGCGGATTCGCCGCGCCGGCCGGGATGGCACCGGCCGGGATGGCGGCCCCGATGGCCCCGCCGGCGGAGGTGCCCGCCCCGGCGCCCGCGCCCGTCGCCGCGCCGGTCGCAGCGGCGCCCGCCTCCGTACAGGCGCCCGCACAGGCCCCCGCGCCCCCGGTCTCCGCCGGGTCCGCCCCGGGCGCCTGGCCGATCCCGCGCAGCTTCCCGCCCGTCGGCGGTGCCCCGGCCCCCGCGCCCGCTCCTGCCGCTGCCACCGCCACCGCCGTACCCACCCCTCAGCCGCAGGCTGCCGCCCAGCCCGCTCCCACTCCGCCCCCGCCGCCGGTCCAGCAGGCCCCGGCCCCCGGCGGCCAGCCGTCCGCGGCCGCGCAGCAGGGCGCCGGGCAGGTCCGGCAGCTGTGGCCGCAGATCCTGGAGGCGGTGAAGAACCGCCGCCGCTTCACCTGGATCCTGCTGAGCCAGAACGGCCAGGTGGCCGGGTTCGACGGCAGCACGCTCCAGGTCTCGTTCATCAACGCGGGCGCCCGGGACAGCTTCGTCGGCAGCAACAGCGACGACGTGCTGCGCCAGGCGCTGTCCGACGCGCTGGGCGTGGACTGGCGGATCGAGTGCATCGTCGACCCGTCCGGAAACCCGGGTGCCGGTGCCGGTGCGGCACCGGCCGCGGCCGCCCCGGCCGGTGGCGGCTGGGGTGCCCCGGCGCGTCCGGCGGCCGTCGCGCCGCCGGTGGCCGCCCCCGCCCCGGTGCAGGTGCAGGCTCCGGCCCCGGTCCAGGCGCCGCCGCAGCCGTCGCCGCGGGCCCCGGCTCCCGCGCCGGTGCAGGCCCCGCCGCCGCAGGCGCCCCCGGCCCGCCCGGTGCAGTCGGTGGCCCCGGAGGACGACATCCCGGAGGAGGACGACCCGGACCTCAACGAGGAGGCGTTCTCCGGCCAGGAGCTGATCATCCGCGAGCTGGGCGCCACGGTGCTGGAGGAGATCCACCACCGCGGCAACTGAGCGGGCCCCGGGCCCGTAGGCTCGACGGCGACGAACGACGAACCGTGTGACAGCAAGGAGTGAGCCGTGTTCCCCGGTGGTGGTCAGCCCAACATGCAGCAGCTGCTCAAGCAGGCGCAGAAGATGCAGCAGGAGCTCGCGAAGGCCCAGCAGGAGCTGGCCGAGGCGAAGGTGAACGGTACGGCCGGCGGCGGTCTGGTCGAGGCGACGGTGACGGGTTCGGGTGAGCTGGTGGCGCTGACCATCGCCCCGGCCGCGGTCGACCCGGAGGACACCGAGACCCTGGCCGACCTGATCCTGGCGGCCGTCCGGGACGCCAGCCAGGCGGCCCAGAAGATGCAGGCCGAGCGGATGGGTCCGCTCACCCAGGGCATGGGCGGCGGCATCCCCGGCCTGCCGTTCTAGGTCTGGAGTTCACTTCTGGGTCTGAATGGATCTGAAGTTCAGACGACGGATCCATGTGATTTCGATGGGAGTCGGGCGTCGGCCGGTGTGTCCGACGCCCGATTCGTTGGATGATGGCACCGGAGCACCACCGACCATCCGAGGGAAGGCGCGACGTGTACGAGGGCGTGGTTCAGGACCTGATCGACGAACTGGGCAGGCTGCCCGGCGTCGGGCCCAAGAGCGCCCAGCGGATCGCCTTCCACGTGCTGCAGTCCGACCCGGTCGACGTGCGCCGCCTGGCGCACGCGCTGCTGGAGGTCAAGGACAAGGTCCGCTTCTGCGCGGTCTGCGGCAACGTCGCGGAGGCCGAGCAGTGCCGGGTCTGCCTGGACCCGCGCCGCGACCTCGGCGTCATCTGCGTGGTCGAGGAGCCCAAGGACGTCGTCGCCATCGAGCGCACCCGTGAGTTCCGCGGTCGCTACCACGTGCTGGGCGGCGCGATCAGCCCCATCGAGGGCGTCGGCCCGGACGACCTGCGCATCCGCGAGCTGCTCGCGCGCCTCGCGGACGGTACGGTCACCGAGCTGATCCTGGCCACCGACCCCAACCTGGAGGGGGAGGCGACCGCCACCTACCTGGCCCGGCTCTGCAAGCCGATGGGCCTGAAGGTGACCCGGCTGGCGAGCGGACTGCCCGTCGGCGGGGACTTGGAGTACGCGGACGAGGTCACCCTCGGCCGCGCCTTCGAAGGGAGACGACTGCTCGATGTCTGACCGGACGATCAACCAGCAGCCCCACGGCCCGCAGCCCCATCCGGAGCCGGAGGGCCACGCCCCGCACACCCACGGCCGCGGCTCCGAGCCGGACGACTTCGCCGTGCAGATCGCCGACTCGGTGGAGAGCTTCGTGCTCGCCGTCACCGAGGTCGCCAAGGGCGACGAACCGGGCAGCGCGGTCTCGCTGCTGCTCCTGGAGGTCTCGCAGCTGCTGCTGGCCGGCGGCCGGCTGGGCGCCATCGAGGACGTCGTCCCGGAGGACCGCTTCGAGCCCGACGCCGGCCCGGAGCCGGACGGCGAGCAGCTGCGTGAGCGCCTCGCCGGGCTGCTCGCGCCGATCGACGTCTACCACGAGGTCTTCGACCCGTACGGCCCGCCGGAGAAGCCGAACGCCTTCCGGATCTCGGACGACCTGGCGGGCGTGGTCAGCGAGCTCCAGCACGGTCTGACCCACTACCGCGAGGGCCGGGTCAGCGAGGCGCTGTGGTGGTGGCAGTTCTCGTACCTCTCCAACTGGGGCACGACCTGCACGGCGGTGCTGCGGGCGCTGCAGTCGCTGATCGCCCACGTCCGGCTGGACAGCCCGATCGGTGCGGCGCCGGACGGCGCGGACATCGACGACGACGGGCTCACCGACGAGCAGCTGGAGCAGCAGGCGGGCGACCTGATGGCGGCCGAGCTCGGCCTCGGCCGCTGATCCGCGGCCCGACGGCCGCAGGCCCGCCGCCCCGAACGCCCTGGACCGACCACGGTCCCGGGCGTTCGGCGATTGTGACGAATGCCTCAGCAATCCGCCCGGAAGAGAAATCCGGCCGCGGCAGCGGGCATTCGTCCGAGGATTCTTCGGAGCGGCGCCGGACGCCCCGCAGACCTGCCGGTGGCACCGCCCGTACCACCGCCCACGTGCTGAAACGGCCGTCTCATCATATGGAAAGCGCCGGTCAGAGCACCCCTGCTCGGTAGACTGGCGCGGACCGCACCCCCCTTTCCCCCGGGGGTACGGGGGCTTGGAGCCCCCGGAAAACGACACTAGTCGAGGAGCGCACGTGGGCCTTGTCGTGCAGAAGTACGGCGGCTCATCCGTTGCGGATGCCGAAGGCATCAAGCGCGTTGCCCGTCGAATCGTTGACGCCAAGAAGGCCGGCCATGAGGTCGTCGTCGTGGTGTCCGCGATGGGCGACACGACGGACGAGCTCATCGAACTCGCGGAGCAGGTGTCACCGCTTCCTGCCGGCCGTGAGTTCGACATGCTGCTGACCGCTGGAGAGCGCATCTCCATGGCGCTGCTGGCCATGGCGATCAAATCCCTCGGGCACGAGGCCCAGTCCTTCACGGGCAGTCAGGCCGGTGTCATCACCGACTCCGTCCACAACAAGGCGCGCATCATCGACGTGACGCCGGGCCGCATCCGGACCGCCCTGGACGAGGGCAACATCGCGATCGTGGCCGGCTTCCAGGGCGTGTCCCAGAGCAGCAAGGACATCACCACGCTGGGCCGCGGCGGCTCGGACACCACCGCCGTCGCGCTGGCCGCCGCGCTCAGGGCCGAGGTCTGCGAGATCTACACCGACGTGGACGGCGTGTTCACCGCCGACCCGCGCGTGGTGAAGAAGGCCCGCAAGATCGACTGGATCGCCTACGAGGACATGCTGGAGCTGGCCTCGTCCGGTTCCAAGGTGCTGCTCGACCGCTGTGTGGAGTACGCCCGCCGCTACAACATCCCGATTCACGTACGCTCGTCCTTCTCGGGTCTTCCCGGGACGATCGTCAGCAACGACAACCCGAACAAGCCCGAAGGGGGCGAGATGGAGCAGGCCATCATCTCCGGGGTCGCCCACGACACCTCCGAGGCCAAGGTCACGGTCGTCGGCGTGCCCGACAAGCCGGGCGAGGCCGCGCGCATCTTCCGTGCCATCGCCGATGCCGAGGTCAACATCGACATGGTGGTGCAGAACGTCTCCGCCGCCTCGACCGGCCTGACCGACATCTCCTTCACCCTGCCGAAGACCGAGGGCCAGAAGGCCATCGACGCGCTCGGCCGGGTCAAGGAGGGCATCGGCTACGAGTCGCTGCGCTACGACGACGCGATCGGCAAGATCTCGCTGGTCGGCGCCGGCATGCGCTCCAATCCGGGCGTCACGGCGAACTTCTTCGAGGCGCTGTCCGCCGCGGGCGTCAACATCGAGCTGATCTCCACCTCGGAGATCCGCATCTCGGTGGTCACCCGCGCCGACGACGTGCCGGAGGCGGTCCGCGCCGTGCACAGCGCCTTCGGTCTGGACAGCGAGAGCGACGAGGCCGTCGTCTACGGCGGCACCGGTCGATGACCCGGCAGCCGGGCGGGGGCACCGGGCGGTGACCCGGCGTCCGAACCTCGCCGTCGTCGGCGCCACCGGCGCGGTCGGCGAGGTGCTGCTCGGCCTGCTCTCGCTCAGGCAGGACGTCTGGGGCGAGGTCCGGCTGATCGCCTCCCCGCGCTCGGCCGGCCGCACGCCGGTGGTGCGCGGGGAGCCGGTCCCGGTCGTCCCGCTGACCGAGGAGGCCTTCGCGGGGATCGACGTCGCCGTGTTCGCCGTCCCCGACGAGGTGTCCGCCCAGTGGGCGCCGATCGCGGCGGCCAAGGGCATCGTGGTGGTCGACGACTCGGCCGCCTTCCGTACCGCCGGGGACGTCCCGCTGGTCGTCCCCGAGGTCAACGCGGCCGCGCTGCGCATCCGGCCGCGCGGCATCGTGGCCAGTCCGGCCGGCCCCACGCTGGCGCTGGTCGCGGCGGTCGGCGCGCTGCACGCCGAGTACGGGCTGGAGCAGCTCGTGGTCGCCACCTACCAGGCCGCCAGCGGCGAGGGCCGGGCCGGCACCGCGGCGCTGCGCGAGCAGACCGCGCTGGTGGCCGGCACCGAGGTCGGCCGGCAGACCGGTGACCTGCGCGCGGTGATCGCCGACGAGAGGCCGTTCGCGGCCCCGCTCGCCCTCAACGCCGTGCCCTGGACCGGCGGCCTGCGCGAGGGCGGTTGGTCCGCCCAGGAGCTCGGGCTGCGCGACGAGTCCCGCAAGGTCCTCGGTCTGCCCGCGCTGCGGGTCTCCGCGACCTGCGTGCGCATCCCGGTGGTCCGCACCCACGCGCTGGCCGTGCACGCCCGCTTCGAACGCGAGGTCAGCCAGGAGCACGCGCAGGACATCCTGCGCGAGACGCCCGGGGTGGTCCTCTACGACGACCCGGCGGCCGGGGAGTTCCCCACCCCGAACGACGTGGTCGGCACCGACCCGGTCTGGGTCGGGCGGGTGCGCCGGGCGCTGGACGAACCGGATGCGCTCGACCTCTTCCTCTGTGGTGACAACCTGCGCAAGGGGGCCGCGCTCAACCTGCTGCAGATCGCCGAGCTGGTGGCCGGCGAGCTGACCGTTCCGGCGGTCTGAGGGCGGCCCGGGAGCGGTCGGGCACTGGCTGAGGGCGGTCCGGGGACGCTCTGGGGAGCGGTCCGGGGACGGAACGAGGGCGGTCCGCGGGCGGTCCTGAGACGGGATGAGCTGACGGCGGGGGAGGTCCAGGGTCCGTCATCAGCCGGTGCCGGAGGGCCCTTTGTGCCCGAGGATGTCCGGACCTGTGTCCGCTCCTCGACACAATCTGTCCGGAATCCCGTGGGAATCCCCTGGAGGCCTCTTCCGCCGATGCGGAAGAATGGCCCCCGGGCTGGGCAACCATGACAGGGGATCGAGTGTCCAACGGGCGTGGCGAACGTGATGGTGGGGGGAACGGCGGGCATCCCGGCGAGAGCCGTGGTGGTGTTCCCGTCGCGCACTCCGTGGGTTGCGAGTAGGCCGGAAGACGACCAGATGACCGCGGCCGCACCCGGTGCGGCGGACTCCGGTGCCGGTACCGACGCGGGTACCAGCGAGGACCTGCTCACCGAGACCTACCAGGCGCACTACCGCTCCCTGCTGCGGCTCGCCGCGCTGCTCCTGGACGACCTCTCCACCTGTGAGGACGTCGTGCAGGAGGCCTTCATCCGGGTGCACGCCGCCCGGCGCCGGGTGCGCGAGCCCGAGAAGACCCTGGCCTACCTGCGACAGACGGTGGTCAACCTGTCGCGCTCCACGCTGCGACGCCGGATCCTCGGCCTGCGCCTGCTGCAGAAGCCGATGCCTGACATGGCCAGTGCAGAAGAAGGTGCCTACGATGCCTTGGAGCGCGACCAGCTGAAGGCCGCGCTGAAGGGTCTGCAACGCCGTCAGCGGGAGGTTCTGGTGCTGCGTTACTTCGTGGACATGACGGAGGCGCAGGTCGCCGAGACCCTGGGCATCTCACTCGGTTCGGTGAAGGCGTACGGCTCGCGCGGACTCGCCGCCCTCCGGATCCAGATGGAGGCCGGACATGGCTGACGGCACCAGGCAGTGGCCCGCCGACGACGACCTCCCGGACCTCTCCGCCGAGGAACGGGCGCTGCGCCGGCTCATGCACCACGCGGTGGACGGGATCCAACCCGGGGTCGGCGCCCTGCCCCGGATCCGGCAGGCCGTACCCCGGCGGCGGGCCGCCCGGCGCGGGGCCTGGACCGGAGCGGCGGCGCTGGCCCTGGCGGTCGCGATCGCCCTGCCCGTCCTGCACGAGGGCGACCACCTGGGGCTCTCCGGCGGGCCCGGCTCGGCGGACGCCGACGGCGCCACCCTCGCGGCCCCCGGCGGCAGCGCCGTCGGCGGCGGCACCACCGGCACCGGCACGCACCCGGGCCCCGGCGGCCAGAGCAGCGGCCCCGCGACGGCCTCCGGCACCGCCTCACCCAGCCCCGGCGCGGATACCACCCGCCCCGGCGCCGCCACCCCCACCGGTGCCACCGGCACCGCGGACGGCGGGATCGTCCCGCTGTGCACCCGGACGGACCTCGGGCAGGGCGCCTCGCAGCTAGGCCCGGCGGACTCCCAGGGCCGGATCTACGGCTCCTTCACCGTGTACAACGTCTCCGGGCACAGCTGCCGCCTCGGCGGGCCCGGCGCGGTGGCCGTCACCGGGGTCAACGGCACCGACCGCAACCGGGTCCGCACCGCCGACCACACCCCCGGCGACCCGGCCGTCAGCCTGCCCGCGATGGACGCCGAACCCCCGGTGCTCGCACCCCAGACCGGGTACCGGGTGCCGTTCGCGTGGATCCCGGACCAGGGCTGCGGCAGCTCCGGCGGCGCCACCACCGCGCCGACCAACAGCGTCAACCAGGCCTCGCTGACCACCCAGGCCCCGCGCGGCTCCTCCGGCGCCGCCCCGGCCGGCGGCGCCTCGGCCGCGCCCAGCGGCAACCCGCAGGCCAGCTCCTCGCCCACCTCCGCACCCACCTCGGCGCCCAGCCCGACGGCCACCCCGAGCAGCGGGCCCACCGGCGGGCCGGCCACCGCCACCATCGCCCACACCCCGGCCCCCGGCAGTCCGGTGGCCGCCACCGCCTCGCTGCCGGTCGACTGCGGGGGCACCCTCTACCGGGGCGGGGTGCAGCCGGCGGGCGGCTCCGCGCCCCAGTCCACCGGGGCGCCCGCGACGGGCTGAGCGGCCCGCTGCGGCGGACCCTGTGGTCCGGCCCGGTGTGAGGAGTGGTTACCGTGGGGGGTGTGTACCGGTTCCTCCTGACTCCGCGCTGGCTGGGCGGCACCGCCCTGGCCGTGGCGGCTGTGGCGGTCTGCGTCTGGTTGGGCTCCTGGCAGCTCGGCCGGTTCGAGGACCGCGTCTCCACCCACCAGGAGACCAAGCAGTCGCTCACCGCTTCGGGTGAAGCCCGGCCGATCGACGCACTGCTCGGCCCGGCCACCCCGCAGGTGACCACGGAGACCGTCGGCAAGCCCGTCACGGTGACCGGGAGCTACGACACCGAGCACCAACTCCTCGTCCCCAACCGGGTGTTGGACGGCAAGCAGGGCTACTACGTGCTCACCCCGCTACGCACCGCCGACGGACACGCCGTCGCCGTGGTGCGGGGCTGGGCGGCCGGCGACCCGTCCGGGACCGCCCCCGGTGCCGCCCCCGGTGCCGCCCCCGGTGCCGCCTCCGCCGTCGAGGCCGCGCCCACCGGGCAGGTCACGGTGACCGGGCGGCTGCAGGCCAACGAGGCGGTGGGCAGCAACGGCGCGGTGGCGGGCGGCCTGCCCGCCGGACAGCTCGGCATGATCAACCGGGCCTCGCTGCTGAACGTGCTGGCGTACGACGGCTGGTACGACGGCTGGGTGGCCGCAGACCAGGTGCCCGCCGGGTTGACCGCGGTACCGACCGTGCAGCCGCAGGGCGGCGACGGGCTCACCCTGCGGGCGTTCCAGAACCTGGGCTACACCCTGGAGTGGTTCGTCTTCGCGGGCTTCGTGATCTTCATGTGGTTCCGGCTGATGCGCCAGGCGGCGGAAGCGGCGCAGGACCGGGCCCTGGGACTGGACCCGGTCCTGGACTGACCCCGGCTACCGGGCCGGCTTGCCTGCCGGAGGCGGCGTGGGCGCCGGCTTGGTCGGCGTCGCGGCCGGCCCCTGGGCCGTGGGTGCGGCGGGGGACTGCGCCGCGGGCGCGGTGGGGGAGTGCGACGTGGCCGCCGGGCTCGGGTCGTCACCGAACGGCGAGGCCATGTCGTCGCCCGCCGGCTCGCTCCCGCCGCGGCAGTGACCGCGGCCGCCGGTGCCGACCGTCGTGCCGTAGTGGTCGATGTGGTGGTGCGTGGTGCCGCCGCCGCTCGACCCGCTCGTCCCGCTTGACCCGCTTGAGCCGGATGACCCGGACGAGCCCTTGGACCCGGAGCCCTTGGAACCGGACGACCCTGTGGAGCCGCTCCCGCCGTGCGAGCCGCCGTGCGACCCGCTGCGCTCGGCGACGTCCTCGTCCGCACCCGGCTCGGTCGCGCCCGGCGCGAACTCCGCCCGGACCACCGACGACCCGGCCCCCAGCGCGCTCGCCTTGGTCGCCGAGCCGGTGGGCGCGGGCGTGGGCAAGGACGTGGACGCGGGCACGGGCACGGGGGCGGGGGCGGGGGCGGACGTGAGCCTGGGCGCAATCGAAGCCGGGGGTGGCGGGCAGGCCCCTTCGTCACCGTGCGAGCCCGAGCAGCCGCTGAGCACCAGCACCCCGGCCACCGCCGCCCCCGCGAGCGTCAGCAGACGTCTCACCCAGCGCCTCCGGTGCTGCCGTCCGGAAGGCCGAGGTGACGCCGGACGAAGTCGATCTCCAGCCGCAGCTGCCTGATCCGCTCCTCCACCACCAGCGAGCCGTGCCCGGCGTCGTACCGGTACACCTCGTGCGGCTTGTCGAGCTGCTCCAGCCGCTCGACGTAGTTCTCGATCTGCCGGATCGGGCAGCGCGGGTCGTTGACCCCGGCGCTGATGTACACCGGCACCCGCACCTGCTCGACGTAGGTCAGCGGCGAGGAGGCGGTGAAGCGCTCCGGCACCTCCTCCGGGGTGCCGCCGAAGAGCGTGCGGTCCAGCGACTTCAGCGCCTCCATCTCGTCGGCGTACGCGGTGTGGTAGTCCGCCACCGGCACCGCGGCCACGCCCAGCGACCAGCTGTCGGGCTGCACTCCCAGGCCGAGCAGGGTCAGGTAGCCGCCCCAGCTGCCGCCGGTGAGCACCAGCCGGTCGGGGTCGGCCAGGCCGTCGGCGACCGCCCACTCCCGGACGGCCGCGATGTCCTCCAGCTCGATCAGGCCGATCCGCTCGTGCAGCGCGTCGGTCCAGGCCTGGCCGTAGCCGGTCGAGCCACGGTAGTTGACCCGGACCACCGCGAAGCCGTGGTCCAGCCAGGCCGCCGGGCCGGCCGCGAACGAGTCGCTGTCGTGGTGGGTCGGGCCGCCGTGGATCTCGAAGACCGTCGGGTACGGGCCCGGGCCGGTCCGCGGGCGCTGCACCAGGGCGTGCACCCGCCCGCCGGGCCCGTCCACCCAGACGTCCTCGACCGGGACGGAGCCGGGCGGCACCGGGCCGGGCGCCCGCAGCACGACCGCGCCGGCCGTCGAGCGGACCGCGGAGGGATCGGCGGCCGAGGACCACAGGTACTCGACGGTGCCGTCCGGGCGGGCGGTGGCGCCGCCGACGGTGCCGCGTGGGGTCTCCAGGCGGGTCAGCCGGCCGTCCGCGAGGGAGTACGTGAACAGCTCGCTGCGCGCCTCGTACTCGTGCTCGACCAGCAGCTCCGCGGCGCCCGGGCGCCACTGCGCGGAGACGTCGCCGGGCAGCTCACGGCCCCGCTCGTCGCGCAGCGGGAGGGCGGTCTCGGCGCCGGTGGCGACGTCCCAGATCATCGGCTCCCAGCGGCCGGTGCGCTGGTGGGCGACCAGCAGTCGGGTGTCGCCGTCGACCGGGGCGAAGCCCAGGCAGGCCACGCCGCGCGGCTCGTCCCGGCCGGTGACCTCGTCCAGCTCGGCGACGGTCTCGACCCCGGCCGCGGTGAGCCGGACCACCCGGATGGCGGAGTGCATCGCGTCGCCGTGCTCGGTGTGGTCGATGGCGAGCAGGGTGGCGTCGTGGCTGAGGTCACCGACGCCGCCGTACTCCTCGTGCCGGTAGATCTCGACCGGCTCGGCCGCGCCCGGGCGGCGCAGGTGCAGGGTGGTGCCGTCCTCGTCGGTGGACCGGCCGACGACCACCGTGCCGTCCCGGCCCAGCGCCAGGCCGGCCGAGTAGGAGGCGGCGAGGCCGGGCACGGCCTCCTCGTCCGGGCCGCCCGCGAAGGGCTGGCGGCGCCAGACGCCGAACTCGTCGCCGTCGTGGTCGTCGAACCACCAGATCCAGTCGCCGTCCGGAGACAGCTCGGCGTCGGTGGTGCCGTTCGGGCGGTCGGTGACCCGGCGGTGGCCGCCGGTGGCGCGGTCCCAGGCGTAGACCTCGTAGGTGCCGGTCGCGTTGGACACGTACAGCGCCCGGTCGGGGGCGTCCTCGGCCCAGTCCGGCAGCGACACCCGGGCCGCCCTGAACCGCTGCTCCCACGCCGGTGCGGCGCTCTTCTCCTCGCTCATCCGACCATCCAACCCGATCGGGGCGACGGTACGGAACGGGCGGGCGGGGTTCGCCCCCGCCCGCCCCTCGTCCTCGCGGCGTTCCCCCCGGTGCCCGCGGGGCGATGGCCTTCGTGGGTCGGCGGGGTGTTGGCCCCTGTGGGCCGGTGAGGTGTTGGCCTCTGCGGGCCGGTGAGGTGTTCACTCCCCGAGCCGGTCGGGCGTCGGCGAACGGCGCGGCAGCAGCCGGACCAGGCCCACCAGCACCAGCTCCAGCACCGCCAGCACCGCCACGCTGCGCCCGAAGGCCGCGGTCGGGTCGCCGGAGCCGTAGTAGACCAGGCCGATCAGCGCGATCCCGACGGCGCCGCCGACCTGCTGCACCGTGGCCACCACCCCCGCCGCCGCACCGGCCAGCTGCGGCTCGACGGCCGCCAGGACGACGGTGGTGACCGGGGCGATCACCAGGCCCATGCCGAGGCCGTCGACGAACAGCCCGGGCGCCAGCCACCACACGCTGCCGTCGGCGGCGCCGTACGCGGCGAGGGCGAGCAGGCCCAGTCCGACGGCCATCAGCAGACCGCCGACGGTGATCGTTCGGGGCTCGCCGAGCCGGGCGGTGACCCGGTGGGTGGCGTTCGAGGTGAGCAGGTAGCCGAGGCCGATCGCGGTGAACACCAGCCCGGCGCCGAGCGCGTCCAACCCCCGGCCCAGCTGCAGGTGCAGGGCGAGGACCAGGAAGAACGAGGCCTGGCCGAGCCAGAAGGCCAGCTGGGCGAGCAGCCCGGTGCCGAAGGCCCGGCTGCGGAACAGCCGGGTGTCGACCAGCGGGGTGGCGGCGGTGGTGTCGGTGGTGGTGGCGGCGGTGGTGCCGGTGGCGGCGGTGGTGCCGGTGGTGGCGGCGGTGGTGGTGGCGCGGTGCTGGTGGACGGCGAACGCGACCAGCAGGACGGCCGCTGCGGCCAGGCAGAGCACCGTCCACAGCGGCCAGTCGAGGCCCGGGCCCTGGATCAGCGGCAGCACCAGGGTGGTCAGCGCGACGGTCACCAGCACTACCCCGACCGGGTCCAGCCCCGGCCGCTGCGGGGCCCGCGACTCCGGCAGGCAGCGACGGACGGCCGCCAGCGCGGCCAGGCCGATCGGCAGGTTGATCAGGAAGCAGCTGCGCCAGCCGAGACCGAAGAGGTCCGCACGGACCAGCAGCCCGCCGATCAGTTGGCCGAACACCGCGCCGATGCCCATGGTCAGCCCGTACCGGGCGAAAGCCCGGGCCTGTGCGGCGCCGTCGAACGCCATCCGCAGGATCGCCAGCACCTGCGGGCCCATCAGCGCGGCCGCCAGGCCCTGCGCGACCCGGGCGCCGACCAGCGTGGCGGCGGTGGGGGCGAGGCCGCAACCCGCCGAGGCGAGGGTGAACAGGGCCAGGCCGAGCGCGAACACCCGGCGCCGACCGTAACGGTCACCCAGCCGGCCGGCCGTGACCAGCCCGACGGCGAGGGCCAGGCCGAAGCCGGCCATCACCCACTGGACGACCGCCGGGCCCGCGCCCAGGTCGGCCTGGACGGAAGGGACGGCGACGTTGACGACGAAGGTGTCGAGGGCGGTCATGAAGGTGGCGGTCAGGACGACCGGCAGCAGGCCCCTGGGGGCGGCTGGGGCGGCTGGTGCCGCCGGTGCGGCCGCGACGCGGCGGCGGGTGTCCAGGGCGGTGCTCATCTCGGGCTCTCCTCCAGGGGGCGCTACTGCGGGGCTACCAGGGGCTGTCAGGGGTTGTCAGGGGGCGGGCGGGGCGCCGCCGTGGGGGTGCGGCGCCCCGCCGGAGCGGTCCGGCCGGGGCTCGGACGCCGGGGTTGTTCGTACGTCCGTCTGACACGTACGTCCGTCTCACCTCCGATGTGCCCGTCCGTCTGACACGTACGTCTGTCTGACGCGGACGTCCGTCTTGTCCGGACGTCCGTCCAGGGCTCAGACCCCCGGCACGCGGTCCAGGAAGCCGTGCACGGTGCCGATCCGGCCCTCCGGGGTGGCCGCCAGCACGTCGAAGCCGATCACCACCGGCTCGGCGCCGTCCGGCCCGAGGTTCCAGGTGAACCGGGCGATGTCGTGGTGCGCGTCCACCGGGCCGAGGGTGAACCGCAGCCCCGGGAACTGGGCCTGGGCTGCGCCGATCAGCGCGTCGATCGCGTCCCGGCCGACCACGGCGGCCAGCGGGTCGGTGTAGCGGCCGTCCTCGGCCCACACCTCGTCGATCAGCTTGCGACGGGCGGCCGGGTCGGTCTCGTTCCAGACCGCCAGGTAGCGCTCGGCGAGCTGCTGGAGGGCGGCGGCGGTGATCTCGGTCATGGTCATCTCCCGTGTTCCGGTGGGTGGTTGGCGGCTCGTTCCCGCTGCTCACAAAGGTACGGACGGGCGCCGGCGGGCGAATCAGTCACGGATCGGTACGGGGGTACGTAGGTACCCGCCCGGCCTACGTAGGCGGTAACCGTCGGGCCTGCTCAGCCGTGGCATCCGTCCGGCTCAGGTGGGCCGTTGCGCCGGAACGCCGGCGACCAGCTCGATAGGGTCGGGGGCATGCTGTACGGGAGGGAACACGAACAGGCCGCCGTGGACGGGCTGTTGGCACAGGCACGGACCGGCCGCAGCGGAGCGCTGCTGCTCCGGGGCGAGGCGGGGATCGGCAAGACCGCCCTGCTGGACGACGCCGTCGCGCGAGCGGGCCGGACGTTCCGGGTGATCCGGGCGGCGGGCGTCGAGTACGAGGCCGAACTGCCCTTCGCCGGGCTGAGCCTGCTGCTGGCACCCGGACTGGACCGGTTGGACGCCCTGCCCGGGCCGCAACGGCGCGCCCTGGAGGCGGCGTTCGGACTCGGCGACGCGCCTCCGGCCGGTCCGGGTGGTCCGGGTGGTCCGGGCGGAGCGCCCGCCGACCGGCTGCTGGTCGGCCTCGCCACCCTCGGACTGCTCGCCGAACTCGCCGCCGATCAGCCGCTGCTGTGCGTGCTCGACGACGTCCAGTGGCTGGACCGCGCCTCCCTGGACGCCCTGCTGCTCGCCGCCCGCCGCCTCCAGGCCGAAAGCGTCGCCCTGCTGCTCGCCGCCCGCACCGAACCCGGCGCCCCCGCTGACCACCGGCTCGGCCTGCCCGAACTACGGGTGGCCGCCCTGGCCGACACCGACGCCACCCGGCTGCTGACCGAACGGGCCGGCCCCGACCTGCCCGCCGCCGTCCGCGACCGACTGCTCGCCGAGGCCGCCGGGAACCCGCTCGCCCTCACCGAACTCCCCGTCGCCACCGGACCGCAGGCCCACGCCGCGGGCGGTCTGCCGCTCACCAGTCGTCTGCTGATCGCATTCCACGGCCAGGTCACCGGTCTGCCCCCGGTCACCCAGACCCTGCTGCTGGTCGCCGCCGCCGAGGAGAGCGGCGAGCTGGACGTCCTGCTGCCCGCCGCGGCCGCGCTCGGCGTCGGTGCCGAACACCTCACCCCTGCCGAGGAATCCGGCCTGGTCACCGTCACCCCCGACCGCCGGATCGCCTTCCGTCACCCACTGCTGCGCTCCGCGATCCTCCAACGAGCCCCGCACCACCAGCGGCTGACCGTCCACCGTGCCATCGCCGGGGCACTGCCCGACGGCGACCGCCGCACCTGGCACCTCGCCCTCGCCGCGACCGTCCCCGACGCCGGCCTCGCCGACGCGCTGGAACGCACCGCCATCCGCGCCGGCCGACGCGGCGGTCACGGCGGCGCGGCCGCCTACGAACGCGCCGCCCGGCTCACCCCCGACCGCGACGCCGCCACCCGCCGGCTCGTCCTGGCCGCCGAAGCCGCCACTGAGGAAGGCGAGTTGGAGCGCGCCGAAGCGCTCGCCGACGAGGCCGCCGCCCGTACCGACAGCGTTCTAGCGCACGCCCTGCTGGACCACGTCCGGGCCACCGCGCACTTCTGGCGCGGCTCCTACCCGACCGCCTACCGGCTGCTGACCGACGCCGCCCTCGCCCTCGCCGCCGATGGCACCGCCGCGGCCGCCGAGGCCGTCGAACCCGCCCACGCCGCCCGGATGCTGGTCCAGGCCTTCCACGCCGCCTGGTACGCCGGGGAGGAGCCGGTCGCCGAGGTCCTCGACCGGCTCGCCGCCCTCCCGCTGCCCGCCGGCGACCCCCTCGCCCCGCTGGCCCGCTACCTGCCCGCCGCGGTCCTTCCCGCCCTCGGCCGGACCGCCACCCCGCCGCCGCCCGCCCGGGAGGCCGTCGAAGCCGCTCGCCGGGCCGGCGCCGAGAGCCCCGCCGACCTGGTCCAACTCTGCGGCGCCACCCTCGTCCTCGGCCGCGACGAGGAGACCGTCGACCTCGGCGGCGAACTCGTTGCCGAAGCCCGCGCCAAGGGCACCCTCGGAGTGATGCCCACCCTGCAGTTCTTCCTCGCCGAGGCCGAACTCTTCCACGGCCGCCACGCCGACGCCGAACTCACCGCCACCGAGGCGCTCGTCCTCGCCCAGGACACCGGCCAGCACCAATGGGTCAGCCAACTCAGTGCCCTGCTCGCCTACCTGGCCGCCCTCGACGGCCGCACCGAACGCTGCACCGAACTGGCCACCGCCGCCCTCGCCACCACCGGCCCGCAGACCGCCGCTCCCGCCGCCGGCCGCCCCTGGGCCCACTGGGCACTCGCCCTGCTCGACCTCGGCCAGGGCCGCGCCGCCGGCGCCGCCGACCGCCTGCACGCCCTCACCACCGGTTCCCACCGGCACCACGTCAGCGCCACCCGCGCCGTCCCCGACCTGGTCGAAGCCGCCGTCCGGCTCGGCACCCCGGACCGCGTCGCCGAGCCCTACGAGCGCTTCGCCCGCTGGACCCGCGCCGCCGACCGGCCCTGGGCCGAAGCCCTACGCCTGCGCTGCCAGGCCCTGCTCGGCCCCGACGAACTCGCCGAACCCGCCTACCGCGCCGCCCTCGACCTGCACGTCACCACCAACCGCCCCTTCGAGCACGCCCGCACCGCCCTGCTCTACGGCGAATGGCTCCGCCGCACCCGCCGCCGCACCGACGCCCGCCCCCACCTCACGGCCGCCCTGGAAACCTTCGACCGCCTCGGCGCCCACCCTTGGTCCACCCGCGCCCGCACCGAACTCTCCGCCACCGGCACCCCCGCCCCGGCCCAGACCCCCCTGACCACCCCGAACCCCCTGACCCCCCAGGAACTCCAGATCGCCCGCCTCGCCGCCGCCGGCCTCACCAACCGCGACATCGCCGCCCAGCTCTTCCTCAGCCCCCGCACCGTCGCCCACCACCTCTACAAGGCCTACCCGAAACTCGGCATCACCTCCCGCACCGCCCTCCCCACCACCCTCTGATCCGCCCGGCACACGCCTCGGGGCCCTGCCGAGCATCCCTCGACAAGGCCCCGGTCCCGTCGGTCTTCAGTCTTCGGTGTCGACGACATCGTCTGCTGAGGCGGTTGAAGAGTGCTTCCACCCCGGCGAGTAGTGCTCCCGGTGATAGGCCAGGTGATCCCGGTCTATCCGATGGTTCACGGCCTCGCGGAGTCTCCCGATCGTGGTGCCGGCTGCGAGGTCAGTGATCGTCAGGTCGTCCGCGATGCTCAACATGCCGAAGTCGAACAGGGCGTGGTGGTTCGGACAGAGGCACAGCACGTTGCCCGTGACATCGGGACCGTCGTGCGGCTGCCCCAGCCCGCGGATGTGAGCCGCCTCGGCGTAGGCGCCGATCGGTGTCTGGAGGCGGATCCCACACACCTGACAGGTGAAGTCATGCGTTGTCTTCACGAAGTTCGCAACTCTGCTGCTGCGCACCACCCGTTGGATCATCGCTTCCGTACGCGTCGGCTTGGTCTTGCCAACGGGCTCCACGAGTGTGAGCTTGGGAGCCGGAGCCTGGGCGGGGTCGATCCGTACCAACCGATAGCGCCAGATCCGGTACTTCGCCCGGCCGCTCTCGTGCCAACACTCGTCGACCCGGAAGAGCCCGTCGTAGCGGTAGCCGGTCATCGGTGAGTACTGGGGGTCGCCTGCTGCGCCGCGGATGACCCGCACCGGGCTTCCCAAGGTCATGCTGGTGACGAGCGCAGCGTTGCCCCGTGTGAGCTCCTGGTCGCTGACCTGCTGGCCCGTATCCGGATTGCGCCCGCCCTGCCCCGTGTAGACGATGAAGTCGCCGTGGTCCTGGTCGTCCTCGTAGCCCCCAGAGACGACGATGGACTCGGCCCCGCTCTTGGCCGTGCCGCAGATGCCCGCCTGCAAAGGCCGGTGCACCTTGGCCTTGGCGAGTGCGCTCCGGTTGACGAAGATGCGCCCTACTTCTATTCCGGGCACAGCTCCGAAGCCGTCGAAGCCATCGAGTGGGGTGGGGACTGTTCCGTTCGGCAAAGCTCCAGGCCTCTCAGCGTCAAGAACCGATGTACCAGGGGTTGACGTTCGTATCGCGGAACGCGCATCGACCCGTTGCGGTTCCACCTGCCGACGCTAGCCATCGATCCGTGCGGCACCGCCTAGCGGCTCATCCCGGTGACCTTGAGGAGTCTGTGCTGGGCGGTCGACCGCCCAGACCACCAGGTCGGGAGTGTCCGCCGAACCGGGTGCGGAACGCCTGGCCGCACGGTTCCCGCCAGATCCTCTGTCGTCCCGCATCGTCGAGCGTCATGTACGCCAGGTGCGCGAGGGCGGGGTGCTCCTGGTAGGAGAAGTGGTGCCGCTTCCCGCCGCGGGCTTCGGCGCTCAGGTGATGGGCGTCACCGCCGGGGCGCGCCGTCCCGGTCACCGGGATTCTTCCGGACACAACGTCAGAGGGCCCATCGGATGTCTCCGATGGGCCCTCTGAACTGGGTCGGGGTGGCGGGATTTGAACCCACGGCCTCTTCGTCCCGAAGCAACCTGGGCACCCGCCTGACCTCGGCGGGTAGCGCCGCTGACCTGCCAGAACGGTTCCCTACCGTCCGTGGCCGTCCGCCAAGGTGCGCACCCGTTGTAGCGCAGTAAGACACTCGGTCCGGCTGCCGGCAGGGGCGTCAGGGTGTAGCGCAGCTCGATGCGCTACTGCCGGAGCTTAATGTCCAGAGCGCAGATAGTTGTTGAGTTGATGCGCTAGGTTGATGACATCTTCGACCCAAACGATAGCTTGACTAGCATAGACGGTTTCGCTAGCAGATTGATTTCGAGATGAAGTGTGAGCCATGCGGCCCCGTTTGCCGCCAAGTGTATTCAATGTGACAAAGAGCTGCTCGCACGTATTTGAAAGCTTTTCTCCGTGGACTCCGAGCGGCTTGGCGAGGGCTCCTACATTGGATTCCTTGAGTCCGTGATTTGTATTAATCACCTTTGAGATATACAGATTCTTGGCGGTCGTGCAGATTTGGCGTGTCGGGAACTTATTTCCGGCGCCTTGACCAATCAAGTCCGGAGAGAAGTGCAGTGCCAGTTTGACGAAGCAGTGAGGCACGGTCGCGTCCGTAATCTCTTTTTCTCGATTCTCGACATATTCAAGGAAGAGGTTCTCAATAAACTCTTCAATGTGCGCATGTGAGAGAATTACGAAAGAGGAGATCAGCAGCTCTTGGCGGCGAGTTAGGTCGTCGGGAGCCTTTACCTGAAGGACATCATCGGGCAGTAATGAAGACTTCAGCTCGGCTATATCGTTCTTCAGTTCGTCGAGGAGGTCCACAGTCGAGCCCCCTAGCTGTTGAGGCAGGCAGGCCGAGGGATCGGCACCCCTAGCACTGCTCCGAGCGCATTTGCCCAGATTTCAAAGCGACTACTGGTGGCGTCAATGCTCTTCGTCGTGCTTGTGATGGCCGCAATGAACTTGTCATTTTCGACGCAGACATCCTTGAACGCCTTCAAGACCTCGTGCTTTCGGCCCAGTGCAGCGTCCCTGACGCGCTCGTCTGCGAGGGCGTGGATCTGCACGTCGAACACCGCGCGGTTCAGCGAGCGCTCCCAGCGGACCCCGGACCACTTGTGACAAGCCCCTGAGTCGCTGAAGATTTGTCGGGCCGCGTCGATAGCGCGCTCCATCTCGGACAGTTGCCCCCTGATCAGTTCAGACTTCGATGACCAGCTCTTGTTGAGATAGATGCATGTCTTGTCCAGAAAATCCTTCAGGTTTCCCTTATAGGGGACGAACTCATTCTGGAACCCGAAGTAGCGAACGAGCATTTCGGCATCGATCATCCTCCTGTCTGGGCCCTTATTTCCAAGAAGGTGCTGAAGGCCGGGACTGATGCCAGACTGCTCGTCGACGAAATTGACGAAGGCTCCCGGAACCAAAGCTTGGCGCAATTCCTGGGGTGAGAGTGGAACGCTTCCCGTGTTTAGCCGCAAGAATAGCGTATAGAGGAAGTCTTCGGACTCCCATCCCTTGATTGTTACCGTGCGGATGGTGTGATTCTCGAAGGCGTCAAACAGGTCGGATCGTTCATCTTCAAGTCTCTTGATGTCGAATCCCCGAACACTGCCAAGGATTGATGTGCCAGTGATCTTGAAGGGCTCAAAATCGGCATCAATTTCTTGCCCCTGGCCGGAGTAGAACTGGCGAAGGGCGAGGAGCCTTTGCTTTCCATCAATTACGAAGTAGTGGCCGGCGCGATCGGTTTTTTCCGCGAGGACGATCTGCGGGATCGGGTATGACAGAATTGCCGATTCGACAAATCGACTCTTTGTCGGGTTGGTCCATGCTGCGCGTCGCTGGAATGCAGGGTTTAGGTCAATCCTGCCCTTTCGCATCTGTGCCACGATTGTTTCGATCGTCCAGTCAGTGGCCGACACGCTGGCTCGCGCGGCAGTCAGGCGTTCTATTACGTCTTCTTCACTCTCGCCTGATTCCGGATCGACGGGGAGCATTCCCTCTGCGTACTGGCTGGTCACGTCCGCCTCCAAGATCGTGGATGACCAGGGTAGGGGATCACGGGTCGACTTGTCCGGGAGACGTGGGTTGATCAAGGTGGGCAGCGGTTTGCTCCGGGGTGCTCACAACACGCGGGCGGTGGAGCGGTTTTGGCCGGTGTCCTGCCTGGTTTGGGGTCGGGCATGATCGGGGGGCCGTAAGCTGTTGCGACTCGGTCAGGGCTTTTGGGCCTGACCGCAATTTGGCCGAGTGGCCCCCCGTTCTTGCTCGACTCGGGTCCCGAGCCTGGGAGGTGGGTAAAACCGTGGAGCCGCCCGACCCCAGCCGCGACGGGCTCTAACCTCGCCATCCCTCCCGGCCGCACGCTCGACGTGCGCGGCCGGCCGCCGCCGAAGCGGGGCGCAAGACAGGAGCGACGGCGAGCGGCTGAGCCGCGCGCTGGCGCGCTGTGCGCGCCCTTGAACCAGTAGCGAAACTCGTAACAGCCACCTTCCAACTCCACCCCCTCACCCCAACTCCCCTGATCCCTAACCCATCCCGTACACCGCCCGCCTGAGTCTGCACGCGCTGGCACCCATGCCCTGACCTCATAGACACCCCGCTCGCCCGGACCGCTGGCCCTGGCCTTTGGCTGAACTGGCTCGGCTGGCCTGCTGTCCGTGTTCCTGCTGATCGGTCCGTGGGCATGCTGACCTTGGTCAGGGAGGCTGTGCCGGAGGGGGACGAATGAGGGAGCTGGTGGTCAAGCCTTGGCGAGTGCCGGGGAAGGAACGGCTCTACGTCAACAAGGCTGGCGCCCGCGGGGATTCGGTGGCCTGGCTGGACTGCAAGACCGGGCTCGTCACGGTCGATGTCCCAGAGTTCGAGGCTCTCGCACTGGCCAAGGTCGAGGAATGGTGCGGGTCCTTCGGTAGTCATGTGCCACCGCGCACCGTTCGGCACCGAGGAGCGAAGAATCCGCCGCCAAAGCCGGCCCCTACATCCGTGCCGCAGCCTCGGGCAGAGGTCCCGTTCCTACCCCCGATGCGAGATGATGACGACCTGGCACGAAACCTCCCAGGCGCGGGGCTGGAGAGCCTGGTACGCGAGGGCGAGGAGAAGTACGGGCTGCTCGTCCGGCTTGCTGCCAAGATCTCACGCCAGCGTCTCGGTGATTCGAGCACGCTTCGCGGTCTGGAAGGTGAGCAGATCGTCGGGGCCCGTCTGGAACCGCTGAAAGCCGCCGGCTGGAAGGTCCTTCACGGGGTGCCGCTGCCGTCGGGGTCCGACATCGACCATGTGGTGATCGGCCCGCCGGGCGTCTTCACGATCAACTCGAAGCACCACCCGGGTGCCACCGTGTGGGTCGGCGACAAGGTGGTGAAGGTCAACCGAAACGGCTTCCCGTACCTGGAGAACTCGGAGTTCGAGGCGAGCCGTACCGCCAAGTTGCTCACCGAGTGGTGCGGCTTCGAGGTCCCCGTTCACCCCGTCATCGCCGTCGTCGGCGCCCAGAAGATCACGCTCGGCGCGGAGCCGGGAGTGACGGTCATCGACGGTGAGCAGGTCGCCTCAGTGCTGCCGTCCCGACCGGCAATGCTGTCCCCGAACAGGGTGGATCGGGTCTTCACCATCGCCCGCCACCGGCACGTCTGGAGCCAGCTGGGCAAGCACGGCAGGAAGACCGGCTGACTCAGCTCGCCTGCGGCATGTCGATGAGCGTCCGGCCGTCGTGCGTCCGGACGTGCGGGACCGTGTCGCCCCGGACAGCGTCGAGCAGACGAACGGCGTAGACCTCGCCCATGCGGTCAGCGATCTCCTCCGGGGTGAGCCAGGCAACGGCAGTCGACTCGTCCGACAGCTGCTCGCTGCCGCCCTCGGGGTGACACCGGAAGACCAGGGCGACGATGCCGCGGGTCACGTTCTTGTAGACCCCGGTGAGCCGCTCCACCGAGACCTTGATCCCGGTTTCCTCGTACACCTCGCGGCGTACGCCGTCCTCGACCGTCTCCGAGAGCTCCAACACCCCGCCGGGCGGCTCCCAGGTGCCATTGTCGGCCCGCCGGATCGCGAGAATCCGGCCGTCCTCACGCACCACCGCTCCGGCCACGGACACGGAGTGGAGAGGCATTGAAACTTGATTCGAGGACCTGGTACTCATGTACAGGAGAATAGGAGACCTTTCAGCACCATGGCGAGTGGCGAGGCCGCATCGACGGCGAAGGCGAAGTACCAGCAGATCGCGGACGACCTGGCGTCGCAGATCCGGTCCGGGGTCCTGGCTCCCGGCGCGGCGATCCCAAGTGAAGCCGAACTCATGGAGCGCTACGGGGTAGCGTCCGGCACGGTCCGCAAGGCGGTCGCGGAGCTGCGCACGACACAGCTGATCGAGACGCACCACGGCCGCGGCTCCTTCGTCCGCTCCCGCCCGCCCGTGCAGCGCAAGTCCTCGGACCGCTTCCGGCGCGCACACCGGCTGGCGGGCAAGGCGGCCTACCTGGCCGAGACGGAGCAGTCCGGCGGCAAGCCCTCGGTGAACGTGCTCTTCGTCGGACCGGTCGACGCCCCGGAGGAGATCGCCGAGCGGCTGAACGTGCCCGTCGGCTCGAAGGTGCTGGCCCGTAAGCGGCGGTACTTCCGCGACGGAACGCCGACCGAGGAAGCGACCTCCTACCTGCCGTGGGACGTGGTGAAGGACATCCCGGAGACCTTCGCCGAGAACCCCGGTGGCGGCGGGATCTACGCACGGCTGGAGGAGCACGGTCACACCTTGGCGGAGTTCACCGAGACCGTTCGGGCCCGGCTCGCCACCAAGGCCGAGACGGCCGCGCTGGCGCTGAGTCCCGGCTCCCCCGTGATCCACCTCGTCCGGGATGCCGTCACCGATGCCGGCCGCGTGGTGGAGGTCTGCGACACCGTCATGGCCGCTGACCAGTTCGTTCTCGATTACCGCTTCCCCGCGCGGGACTGACGCCAGCTCAACTCTCTCAGCCCGTCGCAAGATTCTTTCTCGCGGCGTGTTGACTCATGTACAGGAGTCGGGCACTCTTCTATCCATCAGCTCATGTACATGAGTGCATGAGAACACCTCCGCTAGAGGAGATGCACCGGGCTGTCCACTCGCCCGGATGCCCGATGAAGGAGCCAGAACATGCGCTTCATCCCCGTCGACACGACCGCCGCGCTGGTGATGGTCGCCCAGGCGCCCCGCCCGAAGCTCAAGAACCGTCAGACCGGCGAGCCCGCCGTGGACGCCGAGACCGGCGCGATGCTGGTCACCCTCGACGTCACGTTCGTGGCCAACGGTGAGGCGGACATCCTGTCCCTGACCGTGCCGCAGCCGGGTGTCCCGGAGGGGCTGGCGCCGGGCATGCTGGTGGCGCTGACCCGGCTGATCGCCCGGCCGTGGGAGAGCGAGTTCAACGGCCAGAAGCGCTCCGGGATCGCCTTCCGGGCCGACGCCGTGACGGTCGCCGCCCCGGTCCTCGCCAACGCGAACGCCTGATCGCCGTGGACGCCCTCACGGCCGCGCTCCTGGAGTTGGGCACCCCCGCCGCCGCTGCCGGCGCCGGCGTCCTCTACGCCAGGGCCAAGATGCCCCGGACGTACTGGGCGACGGTCGGAATCCCGCTGACCATCCACCGCATCCGGCACGACTACGAGAACGTCATGGAAGCCTGCGGGCTGACCGTAGAGCCTTCGTTCTGGCGCGCCATGGCCTCATCCGCCACCAACCGGCCGGCGAAGCCCGCAATGCCGAAGATCCGCAGCATGCAGATGAGTTCGACCGGCCTGCGGGTCCGTTTCAGGCTCGCCCGCGGTCAGCAGACGGAGGACATGGTCAACGCGGCCGAGCGTCTGCGGCACGCCTGGGAGGTCCACGCGGTGCACGTCTCGGAGGTCAAGCCCGGTGTGGTGGAGCTGCGGATCGTCGGCTTCGACGTACTACGCAACGTGCGCATGCCGCGTCGGGCCACAGCCAAGTCCCGGGAACTGCTGCGGGTTCCGGTCGCACTACGGGCCGATGGCACCGTTCACCACCGGGACTACCGGCAGGCTCCGAACGGGCTGAACCTCGGCGCCAACCAGTCCGGCAAGTCCATGTTCACCCGGAACCTGATCCACGGACTCGCCCCTCAGCCGGTCGCCCTGGTCGGCATCGACTGCAAGCGCGGCGTCGAACAGCGCCCGTTCGCACCGCGGCTGTCCGCTCTGGCCACCGACCAGGGCGAAGCACTCGGGCTGCTGCTCGCGCTGCTGGTCGAGATGGACGACCGGTACGACCTCATCCGTGACCACCAGGGTGTTCCCGGGTCGGTGGCTGCCGAGGACGTGACCGCCGACATCTGGGGCCTGCCGGAGAAGATCCGGCCGGTGCCGATCGTCGTCCTGGTGGACGAAATCGCCGAACTCTTCCTGGTCGCCAGCAAGGCCGACGAGGAGCGGCGGAACCAGCTCGTGACGGCGCTCATCCGGCTGGCCCAACTCGCCCGCGCCGCAGGCATCTTCCTGGAGATCGCGGGCCAGCGCTTCGGCTCGGAGCTGGGCAAGGGCGCGACCCTGCTCCGCTCCCAGCTCACCGGTCGCACCGTCCACCGGGTCAACGACCTGGAGACCGCGAAGATGGGGCTCGGGGATGTCTCCGACGCCGCCGTCGTCGCCGCTACGAAGATCAGCCCGGACATGCCCGGCCTGGCCGTCGCCGGCGACACCTCCGGCCTCTGGTCCGAGATCCGCACGCCGTACCGCTCGCTCGCCGAAGTCTCCGCGCGCTGCACCGAGTTCGCGCACCTGACGCCCGACCTGGACCGTCTGGCGGCCTTCCGCCCGCAGGTCGCTGCCCCTGTCACCATCCCGCCGATGCCCTCGGCACCGCCGGACCTGATCCCGGTCCCGCTCGGCAAGTAGCGGCACCTCACCCACCGGCCGACGCGACCGCTTCGCGCCAAGTCCCTACCCCTGCCATGCCTCAATCCGAAGGAGATCCACCCGTGTCCCGCAAGCCGTCCATCTCCGAGATCGGTGCCTTCCTCGGTCACCTCAAGGCCACCCCCGACAGCAAGGCCGACACCGGCCCGCTGCTCGCCGAGAAGGCCGATCTGCTGGAGCGCATCGCCGCGGCCAACCCGGACGACCACGACGCCGCCCAGATCGCCCGCGAAGCCCGGGCCGCCGCCGACCGCGCCCAGCGCAACAGCGAGTGACCCCGGTGGCCGCCCGCAAGCGCCCCGCGCCGCCGAAGCCCGCGCCCTGCGAGCCCTGCAAGGGCACTGGCCAGATCACCGAGACCGTGTACGCCGGCCGGGGCGCGCGTCGCCGCCGGATCGCCGACCAGGAGGCCACCTGCCTCGACTGCCTCGGCGCTGGAACCGCCCCCGCGTAACGCCAACCGCTGGCCGGGCGGCACGCCCACCGTGCCCCGCCCGGTCGCTCTTTCCAGGAGACAGCAATGCAGCAGGACACCTACCACTGCGTCCTCACGATCCAGCGGACCACGAACAACGGGACCGCCAGCGCGACGTTCTCGGACACCATCACGCCGACGCCCGGGATGACCCGCGCCGACGTGTTCAACCTGGCGATCGCCCACCTGACCCAGCGCCGGCCGGAGCTGACCGGCGGCACGGTCCTGCTCTTCGCCCTCGACAAGAACCAGCTCTGACGGGGCTCGCCATGCGCCGACTCCCCAAGCTGGATGCCGTACTGGCCCAGGCGGTCATTGCCGCCGCTCTGTCCTTCGCCCACCTGCACGACCTGGCCGCAGCCGCCGGACAGGCCGGATGGAAGTCCTGGGCCTACCCGGTGTCCGTGGACCTGCTGCTCGTCGCCGCCTGGCGTCGGATGCGCTCCGGCACCGCCCGCCGACTCGCCTGGTGCTGGTTCGTCATCGCCCTGGCCGCCTCCCTCGGCGCCAACGTCGGCACCGCCGGACTGCTCGACCTCGGCAACGCCCCGGCCTGGCTCCGCGTCCTGGTCGCCGGCTGGCCCGCCGCCGCCTTCCTCGGCGGCACCCTGCTAGCCCACTCGACCACCGCACCCGCCGACGAAACCCCGGTGGTGGAACTCGAACCGAACGACACCGAGACCGAGGACGCCGAGCCGCTCTACGTCCCGGCTGCCGAGCCGATCACCGAACCGCTCATCGAGCCGGAGCCCGTCGAACCGCCCGCGGCTGTCCCGGCGATCGAACCGGCCCCCGCCCCGGTACCGACCCCGGTGCCCGTGCCGGTCATGACCTCCGTCCCGGCCCCGGCCCCCACGGTCCCGGCGTTCCTGCTCGACCACGCCCGCAAGGTCGCCGACGACCACCGCACCCGCACCGGCACCCCGATCGATGCCGCCACGCTCCGCGCCCGCCTCGGCGTCCAAGACCCGCTCGCCTCGGCCCTCATCGCCGAACTCGTCTGAAAGGCCCACCTGGTGAACATCCAGCTGCCGTTCATCGTCGTCCTCGCGATCGTCGCGTGGCTCATCGTCCGGCACCTCCGACTGCGCTGGTGGGCCGTCGCCGCCCTCGTCCTCCTCGGCTTCTACCTCGCCGACACCTCCGCCGCCCCGCTGATCGACAACACCACCCGCGACGGCGTCTCCGTCGTCAACAAGACCAACAAGTAGCAAGCGAGAAAGGAGAGTTGGCCATGAAGACCACCGTCCGCCTGCCGCCCCTGGTCACCGTCGACAGCTCCGGCCTCGTCGCCGAGATCGAGGCCTACTTGGCCTCGCTGCCTGCCCCGGCCCGCACCGCGGTCCCGTACATCTCGCCCCTCGGCTCCACCCTCCAGCCCTGGAACGCCGGCTACCCGGTGCCCCGGCTCACGCTCCTCGACCGGATCACCCACCGCCCGGCCCGCCCGGTCCCGGTGAGCGCCGCCGGCCACCTGCGGCTCACCTCCCGCTACATCGGCGCCTTCGGCTGGCTCCAGGGCTCCATGTGGGACTCCGCCGGCCGCGTCTGCCTCCTCGGCGCCCAGGCCGCCGTCCTCGCCCACGGCTACGGCACCCCGGCCACCGTCACCACCGCCCGCGTCCAGGTCATGGAGATCCTGCACGCCACCGGCCGCCCTGCCCGGTCCCCGGACGAGTACAACGACCGCCCCACCACCCGACAGGCCGACATCCACCAGCTGCTCGACCGGGCCGCCGCCCGCGCCCAGCGCCTCGGCCTCTGACCTCCCCGGGGACGGCCAACACGCCGCCAGCATCCCGCCGCCCCGGAGATCGCAACCCCCATCCACGCCCGCCCATCACGGAGGACCACCATGGATCTCCCCACGGCCTTCGCCGCCGCTGTGCCGCTCATCGGATGGACCACCCACGCCGCCTGGCTGAACCAGCGCCTCGCGACCAGCCGCCGTGACCCGCTCACCGGGCTCCACACCCGCGACGGCTTCACCGCCCGAGCCCACCGGCTGACCCAGCACCACCCGGACCGCGCCTCGGTACTGCTGATCGACCTGGACGACTTCAAGGCCACCAACGACACCTACGGCCACGCCGCCGGCGACGCCGTGCTCACCGCGACCGCCGACCGCCTGTCCGCCTGGTGCGGCCGTACCGGCATCGCCGCCCGCCTCGGCGGAGACGAGTTCGCCGTCGTCGCCCTGGACGCCCCCGCGCGGCTGCCCGAACTGCGCGCGGCCCTCAACCAGCCGGTCCCGTACGCCGGCCTCACGCTCCCGGCCTCCGCCTCGGTGGGCATCTGCCCCGTCGCCGAGCTGCCGGTCGTCTCGCTCACGGACGCGCTCGCCTGCGCCGACCGGGACATGTACGCGCACAAGCGCGACGGCCGCACGACCCGCCGCCGCTGATTCCAAGACCGGCCCCGGGGCGGCAACACGCCGCCAAGCATCCCGCCGCCCCGAGGCCGCAACCCCTTCCCGAACCGAAGCCCACGAAGGAGACCACCATCATGCCGCAGCACAACCACGCCCAGAGCCGGATCTGCCCGAACTGCTCCGGTTTCGCCTCCGTCGCCATCGCCACCGGCGTCCGCCTGCGCGACGGCTCCCGCGACACCGTCCCGGTCACCTGCCAGACCTGCCACGGCGCCGGCACCATCGCCCGCCCGCTGGCCACCACCGCCAAGGCGGCCTGACCGATGGCCCTCCTCGACTGGCGTGACTCCAAGCACTGGGCCCCCAAGGCCGAGCCCTGCGGAGTCTGCGACAAGCCCACCAACCTGCGCTCCGACCGCGGCAAGCCCGTCCACAAGGTCTGCGCCGAAGAGTGGATCGACCGCCACCAGAAGCCCACCAACCCGTCCTGAGCCGCTCGCCCCGGAGCCGCTCGACCGCCCGGCTCCGGGGCCCTCTCCCGCAGGAGATGACCCCGTGCTCCACCAGATTCCGGACCGGCTGGCCCTCGCCGACCTGGCCCGCCTCGCCGCCCGGGGAGACCTTCCCCGCCTCCACGACCAGCTCCGCCGCACCGGCGGCTGCTCGAACCCGATGCACCTCAAGGGCTTCCGCACCCTCACCCACGCCCCGACCGGCGCCGTCTGGCACCGCTACTCCACCGACCACGAACCCGGCGGACGCCTCAAGGTCGCCTGCGGCAACCGCCGGGCCTCCCGCTGCCCCTCCTGCGCCCGCACGTACTCCGCGGACACCTTCCACCTGATCCGCGCCGGCCTCGCCGGAGACACCACCAAGGGAGTCCCGACCACGGTCCGCTCCCACCCCCGGGTCTTCGCCACCCTCACCGCCCCCTCGTTCGGCCCGGTCCACAACCGGCCCGACAAGGGCACCTGCCGCTGCGGCCACGCCCACCCCGCCGACTCGCCCCTGCTGGGCACGCCGCTCGACCCGGACCGCTACGAGTACGGGCACGCGGTGCTGTGGAACAACCACGCCCCCGACCTCTGGCGCCGCTTCACGATCTACCTGTTCCGGGTCATGGCGAAGATGGTCGGGCTGTACCAGTACGAGTTCAAGGAGCAGGCGAAGCTCTCGTTCGGCAAGGTCGCCGAGTACCAGCGCCGCGGCGCCGTCCACTTCCACGCCGTCATCCGCGTCGATGGCCCCGGCGGACCCGACACGCCCCCGCCCGCATGGGCCACCGTCGCCCTGCTGGACGCCGCGATCCGGGCCGCCGCCCGCCGCGCCGGAGTCCCCGTCGCCGCCGGAGGTGACCAGCCTGCCCGCGTCCTGGAGTGGGGCACGCAGGTCGACGTCCGCCCGATCGGTGCCTTCGCCGACGGAGAGATCACGGAGCGGGCTGTGGCCTCCTACATCGCCAAGTACGCCACCAAGTCCGCCGAGACCACCGAGACCGTGGACCGCCGCATCCTGGAACGCCACGAACTCGACCGGCACGACCTGCCCGCCCACACCCGCCGCCTGATCGAAGCCTGTTGGGACCTGGACCAGCACTACCCCGGGCGCCTGCTCGCGCACTGGTCGCACATGCTCGGCTTCCGCGGACACTTCTCTAGCAAGTCCCCCACCTACTCGACCACCCTCGGCGCCCTCCGCCAGGTCCGCGCCGACTACCGCGCCGAACAAGCCCGCACCGAACTCCGCGAACGCCTCCTCGCCGCCGGCCTCCCCGATCTGGACGACCTCCCCGACGCCGAGACCTTGGTCGTCGCCCACTGGGCCTTCGCCGGCGCCGGAAACTCCCCGGGCGAGTCCCTGCTCGCCGCCACCATCGCCCGGGACCTGCACGAACGCCACACCACCGACCGACAGGAGATGCGCGCACAACTCGCGCGAGAAGAGGGGGACTGGTGACCACAGCGACCGAGGGACCGTTGGCTCAGCCGGTTCTATACCGGGTCAGGGACGCCGTAGGGGTGCTGAATCTGAGCCGCACGGTCATCTACGACCTGATCCGCACCGGACGCCTTCGCACCGTCAACGAGGGCCGTTCCCGCCGCATCCCTGCGGCTGCCATCACCGATTACGTAGCGCTCCTGGAGCGCGAAGCCAGGGGGAACCAGTGACCAAGCGCCGGAGCCGGGGAGACGGCGGCCTCCACTGGGATGAGAAGCGCCAGCGCTGGATCGCGACTGCCAGCCTCGGCTTCGACCCGAGCGGCAAGCGCATCGTGAAGCGGGGGAGCGGCAAGACCAAGACCGAGGCCAAGAACAAGTTGAAGGACGTCCTTCGGGACTTCGAGGACGGCTTGGCCATCGCACCCACCAACTACACGGTGGCGAACGCGGTCAACGACTGGCTGACCTATGGACTCGCCGGCCGCGACGACCAGACGGTAACGACCTGCACGATCCTCTGCCGCACCCACGTGATCTCGGCTCTCGGCGCTCGCAAGCTCCGGGACCTCAGCGCCGAAGACGTGGACAGGTGGTTGGCGACCAAGGCCAAGACCCTCAGCACGCGCACCCTCCAGGGCCTCCACTCCTGCCTCAACCGGGCCGTGAAGCGCGCCATGGCCCGGGACAAGGTGAAGCGCAACGTGGTCGAGCTCTGTTCCGTCCCCACCGGCCAGCCCGGCCGGCCATCGAAGGCGCTGACCTTCGCTCAGGCCGAAGCCGTCCTCAAGGCGGCGGAGAAGACCTCTATGTACGCCTACATCGTGGTGTCCCTGCTCACCGGCGGACGCACCGAGGAGCTTCGGGCCCTGACCTGGGACCACGTGTTCCTCAAGGGCCAGCCCGACATGAAGCCGCCGATCCCGCCGCACATCGCCGTATGGCGCTCAGTCCGGGCCACCGGGGACACCAAGACCCGCAAGTCCCGCCGGACGCTCGCGCTCCCCGCCCGCTGCGTCGAGGCGCTCTGGGATCACTGGGTGGACCAGGGCTGGGACCGGCTCGCCGCCGGCGACAAGTGGGAGGAGAACAACCTGGTCTTCCACTCCGCCGTCGGCACCGAGCTGGACCCGTCCCACGTCCGCCGGGCCTTCCGCACCGCCATCGCCAAGGCTGACGGCGTAAACGCCGCCGACTGGACGCCGCGTGAGCTGCGCCACAGCTTCGTGTCCCTGCTCTCGGACAGCGGGGTGCCCCTGGAGGAGATCTCCCGGCTCGTCGGCCACTCCAGCACGGCGGTCACGGAAGAGGTCTACCGGAAGCAGATCCGCCCGGTGATCCAGACCGGTGCGACGGTCATGGATGACCTGTTCTCCCAGGACCCTGAGGCTTAGTCACTCAGTTGGTCACGCACAACGCCAGAGGGCCTACCGGATTTCTCCGGCAGGCCCTCTGGACTGGGTCGGGGTGGCGGGATTTGAACCCACGGCCTCTTCGTCCCGAACGAAGCGCGCTACCAAGCTGCGCCACACCCCGGTCTTTCTGTTTGTCGCTCCGTCTCCTTCGCGACGAGTAGAACTCTACCGGACGCTCGCCGAGACACGAAATCCGGTTTCGGGCGGGCGTCCGGCGGGGGTCAGCGGGGGGTGGGGGTGAGGGTGAGGAGGGTGGCTTCCGGGGGGCAGGCGAAGCGGACCGGGGTGTAGCGGTTGGTGCCGCAGCCGGCGGAGACGTGGAGGTAGGAGCGGTGGCCGCCGGCCTGGTGGGTGGAGAGGCCCTTGACGCGGCGGGTGTCGAGGTCGCAGTTGGTGACCAGGGCGCCGTAGAAGGGGATGCAGAGCTGGCCGCCGTGGGTGTGCCCGGCCAGGATCAGGGGGTAGCGGTCGGCGGTGAAGGCGTCGAGGACGCGCAGGTAGGGGGCGTGGACGACGGCGAGGGAGAGGTCGGCGTCGGAGGAGGGGCCGCCGGCGACCTCGGCGTAGCGGTCGCGGCGGATGTGCGGGTCGTCGAGGCCGGTGAACTCGAGGTCGAGGCCGTTGACGGTGAGGCGGCCGCGGGTGTTGGTGAGGTCGAGCCAGCCGGCCGCGTCGAAGCCGTCGCGGAGCTTCTCCCAGGGGTTGTGCACGGCGCCGCTGATGCCGCGGTTGCCGGTGCCGTCGGGGTTGTTCATGCCGTGGACGCCGCTGCGCATCGCCTGGAGGTAGCGGGCGGGGTTCTTGCGGGCGGGGCCGTAGTAGTCGTTGGACCCGAAGACGTATACGCCTGGGAAGTCCATGAGCGGTCCGAGCGCGTCGAGGGTGGCCGGGACGCCGAGGGGGTCGGAGAGGTTGTCGCCGGTGTTGACCACCAGGTCGGGGCGTAGCCCGGCCAGGCTCTGCAGCCAGCGCTGCTTCTTGCCCTGTCCGCTCACCATGTGGATGTCGGACACCTGGAGGATCCGGACGGGCTTGGCGCCGTGGGGCAGGACGGGGACCTCGACGCGGCGGAGCCGGAAGGCACGGACCTCGTACCCGACGGAGTAGGCGAGGCAGGCGGCGCCGGCGGCGGCGACACCGAGGGGAACGGAGTACAGCGGTCGCATCAGCCCATGCTCTCAGACGGTGGATCAGGTGGTGAACGGCCGGTCGGCCGCCGTGGGCGCGGTCTCCGGGGTCGGCGCGGGCGGGGGCTGCCCGGTCTCCCGCCGGGCGCGCAGGGCCCGGACCTTGTGCCGGTTGCCGCAGCGTTCCATGGAGCACCAGCGGCGCCGTCCGGGCCGGGAGGTGTCGACGAAGATCAGTCGGCAGTCGTTGGCGCCGCATTCCCGGATCCGGTCCGCGTACGGGCCGGTGAGCAGGGCGATGGCGTCCCGGGCGAGGGTGGAGATCAGTTGGGCCCCGTCGGCGGGCGGCGGGGTGCCGGGGGTGCCGTCCGGGGCGATCCGGGGGACGAGCGGGGGGTGGGCGGCGGTCCGGTTGAGGGTGGCGTGGTCCTCGGGGGTGCCGGTCCGGCCGCGGGCGCGGGCGGCGGCGAGGCGCCAGAGGGCGTCGCGCAGGGTGCGGGCGTCGGCGAGGTGTTCGGCGGTGATCCGTACGGTGCCGGCGGGCAGGCGCAGCCGGGAGCGGGGGAGCCAGCCGGTGAGGTCGGCCGGGTGGTGCAGCGCCTCGTACGGGGCGTGGTCGCCGGGGCCGCCGGTGGTGAGCAGTTCGAGGCAGAGGGCACCGGCGTCGAAGTGGAAGCGGCTGCCGCCAGGGGTGGTGAGGACCAGGCCGGTCGGGGCTTCCGCTGCGCCGTCTCCATCGGTCACGTAACCAGGATAAGTGGTTACGGATCAGAGCAGTGGAGGTCGTGGAGGTCGTGGAGGTCGAAGGTTAATGGCAAGCGACGGAACGTCCCAGGTGGGAGACTCATGGCCATGACGACGCTCAAGGATCAGCTGCACCAGGACCTCACGGCTGCCATCAAGGACCGGGACGAGCTGCGCTCGTCCACCATCCGGCTCACGCTGTCCGCCGTCACCAGCGAGGAGGTGGCGGGCAAGCAGAAGCGCGAGCTGTCCGACGCCGAGGTGCTGAAGGTGATCACCCGCGAGGCGAAGAAGCGCCGCGAGGCGGCCGAGGCCTTCGACACCGGCGGCCGGGTCGACCAGGCCGCGCGCGAGCGCGCCGAGGGCGAGGTGCTGGCGGCCTACCTGCCGAAGCAGCTCTCGGACGAGGAGCTGGCCGCGATCGTGGCCGCCGCCGTGGCCGAGAGCGGGGCGAGCGGCCCGCAGGCGATGGGCGCCGTGATGAAGCTGGTGAAGCCGAAGGTGGACGGCCTGGCCGAGGGCGGCCGGGTGGCTGCCGCGGTGAAGGCCGCGCTGCTCTGAGCCGCACGTGTGAAGCGGCACGCGTGAACACGCCGAAGGGGCGCCCCCGGAAGATCCGGAAGGCGCCCCTTCGCCGTGCGAGCGTCGCCGTGCGAGCGTCGTCGTGCGAGCTCGGAGGACCGAACGGGTCAGGTCAGCCGTTGCCGCCGCCGTGCTTGCCGCCGTTGCCGTTCCCGCCCCCGCCGATCATGCCGGGCGGGAGGGTGAACCCTCCTCCTATCACCCCACCGGGGCCGCCGTTCCCGTTGCCCGGTGCGGGCGGCGGCGGGTTCTGGCCGGCCGGCTGCTGCGGGGCGTTGGGGTCGGCCGGCGGGGTGGCGCCCGCGGGGGGAGCGGCCGGCTGCGGGTCCGGGATGTTGGTGGTCTGGATGGGCTCCAGCGGCGTGCCCTTGAGCGCCTGGTTCATGGCCATCTGCCAGATCGGGCCGGGGCCGTCGGCGCCGAACACCTCGTCGAAGTGCTTTCCGCCGATGTTGATGTTCTTCATCTTGACGCCGCCGGCCGGGCCGCCGAGCCAGACCGCGGTGGCCAGCGACGGGGTGTAGCCGTCGAACCAGGCGGCCTTCTTCTCGTCGGTGGTACCGGTCTTGCCGGCGATCTTGCGGCCGTCGTCCAGGCCGAGGGCGGCGGCGGTGCCCTTCTCGGTCACGTTGAGCAGGACGGTGTTGACCGAGTCCGCGGTCTGCTCGGAGAAGACCTGGTTGCACTGCGACTGCGGGACCTTGAGGTCCTTGCCGTCCACCGTGGTGATCTTGTTGATCGCGATCGGGGTGCAGTACTTGCCGCGGGCGGCGAAGGTCGCGTAGACGTTCGCCATGGTCAGCGGGGAGAGCTCCAGGGTGCCGAGGACCATCGAGGGCACCTCCTGGAACTGGTCGCCCTTCGCGGACTGGGTGATGCCCAGCTTGTTCGCCATCTGCTTCATCGCGCAGAGGCCGACCTGCTGCTCCATCTCCACGAAGTAGGTGTTGACCGAGAGGGCCATGGCCTGCTTGAGCTCGTACGGACCGACCTCGCCGGTCGACTCGTTCTTCACCGTGGCCTTGGGCTTGTCGGTGTTCTTCCAGGTGCCGTTGCAGGTCGACATCTGGGGGTAGTCGATCTTGTTCTCGGACGGGAACGACTGGGTGTTCGACATGCCCGCCTCCAGCGCCGCCGCGGCGAGGATCGGCTTGAAGGTCGAACCGGTCTGGAAGCCGTTGCCGCCGCCCATCGAGGCGTCGACGTTGAGGTTGACGACGGTCTGGTTCTTGTTCGGGTCCAGGCCGTACGGGCGGGTCTGGGCCATCGCCAGGATCTTGCCGGTGCCGGGCTCCATCATGGTCGCCGCGGCCGACACCTGGTCGGTCACGTTGACCTTCTTGGTGACGGCGTTCTGGGCGGCGGCCTGCTTGTCCGGGTCCAGCGTGGTGTAGATGTTCAGACCGCCGGTGTCCCACAGCTTCTTCCGGTCGTCGGCGGTCTTGCCGAAGGCCGGGTCCTGCTTGACCACGTGGCGGACGTAGTCGCAGAAGAAGCCCATGCCGGCCTGGGCGGTGATGCAGCCGTTCTGCGGGTCCTTGTACTTCAGGCCCAGCGGGGCGGCCTTCGCCTCCTTCGCCTGGTCGGCGGTGATGTGCTTGTTCTCGAGCATCTTGTCGATGACGACGTTGCGGCGCTTGATCGTGTTGTCGGGGTAGCGCACCGGGTCGTACTGCGACGGGTTCTGGACCAGCCCGGCCAGGGTGGCGGCCTCGGCGATGGTCAGGTCCTTGTTGCTCTTGCTGAAGTAGCGCTGGGACGCGGCCTCGATCCCGTAGGCCTGGTGGCCGTAGAACGTGATGTTGAGGTAGTTGGTGAGGATCTGGTCCTTGGTCAGGTCCTCCTCCAGCTTGATCGCGACCTTGAGCTCCTGGATCTTGCGGCCCAGGGTCTTGCGCTGGGCCTCCAGGACGGCGGCCTGGTCGTCGCCGGCCTTCTCCACGTTGACGTTCTTCACGTACTGCTGGGTCAGCGTGGACGCGCCCTGGGAGGCGGAACCGCTCTCGGCGTTCTTGCCGACCGCGCGCAGGATGCCCTTGAGGTCGACGGCGCCGTGCTCGTAGAACCGGGCGTCCTCGATGTCGACCTGGGCCTTCCGCATGTACGGCGACATCTGGTCGGCGGTGAGGACGGTGCGGTCGCGCTCGTAGACCTTGGCGATCAGCCCGCCCTTGGCGTCGAAGATCTGGGTGGCCTGGGTGAGCGGCGGCGTCTTGAAATCGTCGGGGATGTTCTGGAAGCTCTCCGCCGTGTCCTTGGCGGTCAGCCCCATGGCGCCGACGGCCGGCAGGGCGAGGCCCGCCAGCAGGACTCCGGAGAGCACGCTGACGCCCAGGAACTTCACGCCGTTGCCGACGTGGTCCATCGGTGATCCGCTGCTCTTCCGGCGCGGAGCTCCGGGACTGCCTGGGGGCTGGGATGCCTGTGGGCGCTTCGGTGCCATGAGGAGAACCCTACGTCCCCGATTCCCGCACATCGGGGCAGGTGTTCGCCTAGGCTTGTCACAAGCTTGCGACAGCTTCGGTGCGTCAACATCGTTCACTCTTGTGGGTGCGGAGAGTTGCCCGAATTGCCCGCCCTTGTGCGGGTTTTGAGGCGGTCGAGGCCAGTTGTGTTCGGGTGAATGGTTGCGCTCCGTGACGACGCGTGTGGCGAGAGTGGGGACTTCGCGGCTGGCAAGGCCCGCGACCTGCGATCACTCCAACGAGTGAGATGACCGATACCCATAGTCCGATTGGGTCATTCGAGATTGAGCCCGAAGGGGCTGTTGCAAGTTCTCCTTCTTCCGTAACGTCCTCAACTGGCAACGGTGAATATGCCGTTGCCGCCGTGGGGGAGCCTCGAATCATCGGGAGAGGACGGCGCCGGCATGGGCTGGGTTGACGACTGGAGTGCGCAGGCCGCCTGCCGCACGAGCGATCCGGACGAACTGTTCGTCCAGGGGGCCGCACAGAACCGGGCGAAGGCGGTGTGCAGCGGCTGCCCCGTCCGGACGGAGTGCCTCGCGGACGCGCTGGACAACCGGGTGGAGTTCGGGGTCTGGGGCGGGATGACGGAGCGCGAGCGCCGTGCGCTGCTGCGCCGCCGCCCGACGGTCATGTCCTGGCGGAGGCTGCTGGAGACGGCCCGCACCGAGTACGAGGAGTCGCTCGCGACCGGCGTGATACTGACGGACTACGCCCAGGCGGGCTGAGCCCGGCCGCGCCGCTCCGGCCGGGACTACACCGCGCCGTTGAGCCGGTCCCCGATGGCCCGCAGACCGTCCAGGTCGTGCACGTCGCCGGGCAGCGCCGCCACCTCCACGATCGGCACGTCCGGGTACACCGAGACGAAGCGGTCCCGGGTGCGCCGCTCGCGCCCCATGATCTGCATCCGCTCGGCGTGCAGCCGCAGCAGCCCGGCCGCGAGCAGCTCCGCCTCGGGCGAGGAGTGCTCCGAGCCGTTCTCCTCCAGCGCCTCGGCGGCCGCCAGTGCCCGCTCCGCGGTGAGCTGCGGCGCTCCCGTGCTGTGCACCCGGTTGAGCACCAGCCCGGCCAGCGGCATCCGGTCCGCGGCGAGCCGGTCGACGAAGTATGCCGCCTCGCGCAGCGCGTCCCGCTCCGGCGCCGCCACCACCAGGAACGCCGTGCCGGGCGCCTTCAGTAGCTGGTAGGTGCGGTCGGCGCGCTCCCGGAAACCGCCGAACATCGAGTCCATCGCGCTGACGAAGGTCTGCACGTCGGTGAGCAGCTGGGCGCCGAAGATCTTGCCCAGGGCGCCGGTGAGCAGGCCCATCCCGGCGTTGAGGAAGCGCATCGCGCTGCGGCCGCCGACCTTGGCCGGCGCGGTCAGGATGCGGATCACCCGGCCGTCCAGGAAGGACCCGAGCCGGTTGGGGGCGTCCAGGAAGTCCAGTGCCGAGCGGGACGGCGGAGTGTCCACGACGATGAGGTCCCACTCCTCGGCGGCGCGCAGCTGTCCGAGCTTCTCCATCGCCATGTACTCCTGGGTGCCCGCGAAGCCGGCCGACAGGGACTGGTAGAAGGGGTTCTCCATGATCGCCTTGGCCCGTTCGGGCTCGGCGTGGGCCAGCACGACCTCGTCGAAGGTCCGCTTCATGTCGAGCATCATGGCGTGGAGCCGGCCGTCCCCCGCGACGTCCTTGACCACCCGGGGGGTGTTGTCCAGCTCGGTCAGGCCCATCGACTGGGCGAGCCGTCGGGCCGGGTCGATGGTCAGCACCACGACCTTGCGGCCGCGTTCGGCGGCCCGCAGGCCGATCGCCGCGGCGGTGGTGGTCTTGCCGACGCCGCCGGAGCCGCAGCAGACGATGATCCTGGTCTTCGGGCTGTCGATCAGCTCGTCCACCGCGAGCCGGCTGCCGGTGCCCCGCACCCCGCCGTTCGCCGAAGCCGTACCGCCCTTCGCCGAAGTCCCGCCGTTCGCTGAAGCCGTACCGCCGTTCGCCGGAGTCACGCCGCCCCCTGCCGCTTCAGTTCGCCCGCCAGCCGGTACAGCCCGCCGAGGTCCACGCCCTCGCCCAGCAACGGGAGTTCGTACGTCGGGAGCCGCAACTGCTGCAGGTCGGCGCGCTGTTCGCGCTCCAGCTCGACCCGCTCGGCGTGCTCCCTGGCCTGCTCCAGCAGCGGGTCGAGCAGTGGCTCCACCGCCGTCCGGACCGTCTCCGCCTTGCGCGAGCGGCCCCCCAGCCCGGCCTCGCCGAGGGCCAGGGCCACCTCCTCCCGGTGGTCCCCGTCCACGGCGGCGACCGCGGCTGCGTCCAGCAACGGCGGTCGGACCATGTTGACCATCACCCCGCCCACCGGCAGCTTCGCCTCGCGCAGCTCCGCGATGCCGTCGACCGTCTCCTGCACCGGCATCTCCTCCAGCAGGGTGACCAGGTGCACGGCGGTCTCCGGGGACCGCAGCACCCGCATCACCGCCTGCGCCTGGGTGTGTATCGGGCCGATCCGGGCCAGCCCGGCGACCTCGGAGTTGACGTTCAGGAACCGGGCGATCCGCCCGGTCGGCGGGGCGTCCATCACCACCGCGTCGTACCGGCGCCGCCCGTCCGGGCCCTTGCGGCGGGCCGCCTCGCAGGCCTTGCCGGTGAGCAGGACGTCCCGCACGCCGGGGGCGATGGTGGTGGCGAAGTCGACGAAGCCGACCTTCTGCAGCGCCTTGCCGGCCCGGCCGAGCTTGTAGAACATTTCCAGGTACTCGAGCAGCGCCTGCTCGGTGTCGATCGCCAGCGCGAGGACCTCGCCGGGCCCGCCCTCCCCGGCCGGCAGCCCCAACTGGGGGCGGGAGACAGAGGCGATCCGGCGCTCCTCGTACGGGAGCGCGGCGATCCCGAACAGCTCGGCGATGCCCTGCCGCCCCTCGACCTCGATCAGCAGCACCCGCCCGCCCTCGGCGGCCAGGGCCAGGGCCAGCGCGGCGGCCAGCGTGGTCTTCCCGGTGCCGCCCTTGCCGCTGACCACGTGCAGCCGGACCCCCTCCCAGTCGGGGTCGCGCCGGGCCGCCTGGCCGGGGGTGCGTGCCACGCTGCGTCTCCGTCCGTCTCCGTCCCTATGGGCGTCCCCTCCCGCGGGGGTGCCCCAGCCGGGGGTGCCCGATCGCGCAGGGGATGCCCCTCCATGAGGGTGCCCCTCCGCGCGGACGCCCCTCCACGGGGGGTGCCCCCGCACGAGGATGCCCTCTCGCGAGGGTAACCAGGGAGCACGCCCGATGCCCGGAGCACCCGGGGTACCAGGACTGAATCATGCCCCCTTTGTGTCCCACCTCACACGCGGGGCGATGGGCGGCGGCGATCGTCGGGACGGCTCGTCTAGAGTCTGGCCATGACCAAGTGGGAATACATGACGGCGCCCCTGCTCGTGCACGCCACCAAGCAGATCCTGGACAACTTCGGCGAGGACGGCTGGGAGCTCGTCCAGGTCGTGCCCGGCCCGAACCCGGAGCAGCTGGTGGCCTACTTCAAGCGGGAGAAGAACGCATGAGCCAGGTCGAGTCGCTCCTCGCCGAGCTGGGCCTGACCCTGCCGCCGGTGGCCGCCCCGGTCGCCGCGTACGTGCCGGCCGTGCGGTCCGGTGAGTTCGTGTTCACCTCCGGCCAGCTGCCGGTCGTCGGCGGCAAGCTGCCGAGCACCGGCAAGGTCGGCGCCGAGGTGTCCCCGGAGGAGGCCAAGGAGCTCGCGCAGACCTGCGCGCTGAACGCCCTGGCCGCCGTGAAGTCGGTGATCGGCGACCTGGACCGGATCGAGCAGGTCGTGAAGGTCGTCGGCTTCGTCGCCTCCGCCCCCGACTTCACCGGCCAGCCCGGCGTCATCAACGGCGCCAGCGAGCTGCTCGGCAAGGTGCTGGGCGAGGCCGGTGTGCACGCCCGCAGCGCGGTCGGCGTCGCGGTGCTGCCGCTGGACGCCCCGGTCGAGGTCGAGATCCAGGTGCGCGTCAAGAACGCCTGAGTGTGATCGCGAAGGCGGGGTCGGGCCTGTCCAACCCCGCCTTCGTGCGCTTAGCATCCGGGCATGGACCATCGAGCAACGACGCTCCCGATGCCGCCCGGTTGGCCCGCCCTGATCCGGGCGGTCGACTCCGGCCTGCTCACCCCGGCGGTGGCCAAGCCCGCCGCGACGGTCGTGCTGCTGCGCGACTGCGCCGAAGGGCCGGAGGCCTACCTGCTGCGCCGTCGCACCTCGATGGCCTTCGCGGCGGGGATGTACGCCTACCCGGGCGGCGGGGTGGACCCGCGCGACGCCGAGGTCGAGCCCGGCTGGGCCGGGCCGTCGCCCGAGGAGTGGGCGCAGCGGCTCGGGGTGGACGCCCGGACGGCGCGGGCGGTGGTGTGCGCCGCGGTGCGGGAGACCTTCGAGGAGGCCGGCGTGCTGCTGGCCGGTCCGGACGCGCGGAGCGTCGCCGCGCCGCGCGACTGGTCCGCGGAGCGGGCCGCGCTGGAGGCGCACGAGCTGTCCTTCGCCGAGTTCCTGCGGGACCACGGCCTGGTGCTGCGCAGTGACCTGCTGGGCGGCTGGGCCCGCTGGATCACCCCGGAGTTCGAGGCGCGGCGCTACGACACCTGGTTCTTCGTGGCCGCCCTGCCGGCCGGCCAGCGCGCGGCCCTGGAGGTCGGCGAGGCCGACCGGGTCGCCTGGCTGACACCCGCCGAGGCGGTCCGGGGCCACCGGGAGGGCCGGTTCGGCATGCTGCCGCCGACGGTGACGGTGCTGCGCGAGCTGTCGCACGTCCGGTCGGCCGCCGAGGCGCTGGCCGCGGCCGCCGACCGGGTGCTGGAGCCGGTGCTGGGCCGGGCCGAGGTCCGCGGCGACCGGATGACGGTCCGCTGGCCCGGGTACGACGAACTGACCATCGACGGGGAGTTCCCCGCCGAGGAATCCTGACCCCCACGAGCGCATCCCACTCCGCATCCCACTCCGCCGTCACACGGCAACGCCGACCAGGAAGGACCGACACCCGATGGACCACAACGCCGTGGCTCGCCGGACGGCCCCCGAGCTGCCCGCCCGCCGACTGATCCGCCGTTCCCCCGCCTGCGACGGTCCGGTCCCGTTCACCGAGGTCGCCCAGCGCGCCCTCGTCCGGGCCCTGCCCCTGCGGGCCCTGCACCGTGACGGCGAGCGCGGCCGGTGAGTGAGCGGAGCGAGCGAACCATCGAGCGCAGCGAGGTAGGAGCATGAGCGGATTCCTGCCGGGCGATCCCGCCGCCGTGGTCGGCGGCGAGGCGACTCCCCGGGCGTTGTGCGTGCTGGCGCCGAACCCGTCGCCGATGACGCTGGACGGCACCAACACCTGGCTGCTCTCCGAGCCCGGCTCGGACCTCGCGGTGGTGATAGACCCGGGCCCGCTGCACGAGGGCCACCTGCGCCGGGTGGTCGAGCTGGCCGAGGAGCGCGGCAAGCGGATCGCGCTGACCCTGCTGACCCACGGCCACGCGGACCACTCCGAGGGCGCGGCCCGCTTCGCCGAGCTGACCGGCAGCGAGGTGCGGGCCCTGGACCCAGCGCACCGGCTGGGCTCCGAGGGCCTGGTGGGCGGTCAGCGCCTGGACGTCGGCGGCCTCGACCTCCGGGTGGTCGCCACTCCTGGCCACACCTCGGACTCGCTGACCTTCCACCTGCCGGACGACGGCGCGGTCCTCACCGGGGACACCGTGCTCGGCCGCGGCACCACGATGGTCGCCCACCCCGACGGCCGGCTCGGGGACTACCTGGACTCGCTGCGCCACCTGCACACGATGGCCTCCGCGTACGGCGTGCGGACGGTGCTGCCCGGCCACGGCCCGGTGCTCGCGGACGCGCTCGGCGCCGTCGACTACTACCTGGCCCACCGGGCCACCCGGCTCGCCCAGGTGGAGACCGCGGTGGAGGCGGGTTGCCGGACGGCCGCCGAGGTGGTCGCCCGGGTCTACGCCGACGTGGACCGGGCGCTCTGGCCGGCCGCCGAGCTGTCGGTGCGGGCCCAGCTGGAGTACCTGACGGAGCACGGGCTGATCCCGGACCAGGACTGACGCACGAACGCCGGAGGGCGCCGCGGCGGCGTCCGGTAGGCCGCCACGACCGTCTCTTATAAAAAAAAAGAGCAGCCCCACACAATCAGAGAATCGGTTAACTAGCTGGAGG